>JACDEC010000561.1 GCA_013816645.1 Planctomycetota bacterium | reverse complement strand
CCCTGACACCAAGCCGCATCACCCGGCGATGACCGCCTTCGAGAACAAGCGCGGCGGTCGAGTGGTGATCCACGCCTACGACCTCGACTCCGCCTACGGAGCGAGCTTCGTGCACACCTTCCGCGCCGAGCAGTACCAGGGCGCGGTGCGCTGGCTGGCGCGCGGTGCGGTGCCGGTCCTGGTCGACGGCGGAGTCTATCCCCTGGCGCTGCGCAAGGATCGCGACGGCGCCACGCTGCTCGGGTTGTTCAACCTGTCGCTCGATCCCTGGCCGCACGCCGTGTTCACCATCGCCGATGCGCGCAGGGTCGCCGTGGTCCGCCTGCTCGATGCCGGAGGACGCTGGCGCAAACCGGCGCGCGGCGAGGTGCGCATCACCAGGCGTGGCGCGCAGCAGGTCATCGAGTGCCGGCGCGCGGTGCCGTTCGATGCGCCACTGTTCATCGACCTGACCTGGCGCTGAACGCGCTCAGCGGGCGACCGCCCAGGCGATGAAGCGCTCGAGATAATAGAGCGAGACCTGGCCACCGGGACCACCGGGCACGCGATCGAAGGCGTGCTCGGCTCCCGCGAGTTCGATCAGCGCGACCGGGGTGCCGCCCGCTGTCAGGCGATCGCGCATCCGGCGCTGGAAGGACAGCAGCACGGCGTGGTCGTCGCTGCCGGTGATCAGCAGCGTCGGCGGTCGCGGACGATCGGCGAACGACAGCGGCGAGGCCGCGCGGTAGGCCTGCGGCTGCTGATCGGGCGTGCCGCCGAGGTAGTCGCTGATCAGCAGGCGCACGTCCAGGGGATCGGGGCGCGGAGGATCGCGATACCCGCCGAGCAGATCGATGGGGCCATAGAAGCTGACCACCGCTGCGATGGCGGGCTGGCGTTCGCCGTAGGCGGCGAGCAACGCGAGCTGGGCGCCGGCCGATCGACCGAGCAGCACGATCCGCGCGGGATCTCCGCCATCGCCCGGGGCCCGGGAGGCGATCCAGGTCAGCGCGGCGTTGACCTCGTCGAGCTGGACCGGGAAGCGTCGCGCCGGGGCGCGCGCGTAGTCGATGGAGTACACCAGGTATCCGCGGGTGGCGAGGTAGCGGTGGCAGGCCGCGCCTTCCGCGACCGATCCGCCCTGCCATCCGCCACCATGCAGGGCGACTACGATCGGCAACGGGCCTGCTACCTCGCGCGATCGCAGCAGCAGCATGGGCGGGAAGCCCCCGTCGCCGACCAGCAGACTTTCATCGACCGCGCCGCTGGGGATGCCGAGGGCCAGATCGCGCAGTCTGAAGGGCGCGTGGCGCATGCCTGCGCGCGCCTCGCTCGGGATGCGCGCGATCCAATCCGCGCCCAACGCTCCAACCAGCGCCGCATCGGCCTGGCGGACGTTGCCCGCGACCCGCAGCAACGGCAGCAGGGCGATGATCATGGCGAGGGTCGCTGCCGCGATCGCCGCCCAGCGCATGCGCGGCCGGGGTCCGGGTATGGCAGCGAGCGCGATCACCGCGGCGCCGACGAGGGCCAGCCACGAGCCGCCCTCGCTGACGGCGATGCGCAGGATCAGGCCGATCCGGGTCCACGGTGGCAGCGATCCCAGCAGGCAGAGCAGCAGCAGCGCCGTCGCGATCAGCAGCGCGGTCCAGATGCGCAGCCACGAGCAGCGTCCCGCCATGGCGGGCGATCCTCGGCGAGGATCCGCCATTCCCATCGCCATCTCCCGGGCATGGACAGGGCGAGGTGCGCTGGCCGGCGAAGCGGCGGCAGCCATGGATACGTGCGTGGGAGCCGTCGACATGGAGGGCGCGCCACCATGGCCATATGAGCACAGCAATGCTGGTGAAGAGCCATGGCCCTGCTCGCGCGCGATTCCGGCGCTGCGCCGTGGCCGTATTGCTCACCGTCGCCGTCGCCCAGGCGGCGCCGGCGGCCACCCGCAGCGGCGAGGCCGGACCCGGCACCTGGAACAGCGATGACGGCAGGTTCTCCATCGGCTACCAGCTCGCGCCGCCGCCCAGATCGGCTCCCGGCCGGCTCGCCCTGGTCATCGGCTGCCACGGCAACAATGGCGATGCCAACCAGCTCGTCGGCCCGATGGGCGAGGCGCTCGAGCGGGCGATGCTGCGCGATCAGTACCTGATCATCGGCTTGAAGTCGCGGGGCACGGGCTGGACGCAGGAGGATGCCCCGACCGTCGAGGCGTTCATCCGCTACGCGCTCGCCCGCTGGCCAATCGACCCGCGCCGGGTCTACGGCATCGGCTACTCGGGCGGCTCGTTCTTCCTCAACACCTTCGTCCCCGAGCACTCCGAACTCTGCGCCGGGGCCATCACCTGGGTGGGCGGGCGCGGCGAGTTCCCCGTGGACCCGGCCGCCGCCGATCGCGGCGGGCTCTACTGGATCAACGGCGGGCAGGACACCGTCATCACCGCCGCGCAGTGGGGTCCGGGCGCAGTGGCCGCGATCGCGCGCGGTCATCCCGTGATCTACCGCGAACAGCGCGATCTCGGCCATGTCAGCTGCGTCGATCCGATCATGGCCGACGCGACGGCCTGGCTCGACGGCCTGCGCAACGTGCGCGTAGCGCCGGATGCTGCCGATGACGCGTTCCTCGCCGGGCTCGCCGGCGAGCAGGGGGCCCCGACCCTGGATCGACCGGCGACCTGGGCCCGGCTGCTGGCGATCGGCGGACGCCCCGTGCTGCCGGCGATCGCGCTCGGCCTGGCGAGCGCCAAGGCCACCACCCGGATGAACGCCGCCACCTGCTGCACCCGGCAGATCGTCGATGGCGCGACCATCGCCGCGCTCGCCGACGT
>JACDEC010000560.1 GCA_013816645.1 Planctomycetota bacterium | reverse complement strand
ACGTCGATGGCCAATCGGTCGCCGATCTCGAGGCGGTCAAGCGCCTGCTGGTGCGCCGCCGCGCGGGCGACGAAGTACGCCTGCGGGTGCGCCGCCTCGGCGAGGAACTGGTGATCGCGGTGGTGATCACGGTGTTCCAATGATCATGGTCGCCCGGTCGCGCGCGGCCAGATCGTTGGCGATCCACGTGCTGGCGCTCGCCGCGCTGGGCGCCGCCGAGGCGGCACCCAACGAGGCGCATTCCGGCGACCGCGCCGCGGCCGAGCGCATGCTCGCCGCCTACGTGTTCGTCGCCAACGGCAGCGGCGTGGTGGTCAGCGCCGACGGCCTGGTGTTCACCAACCACCACGTCATCGACGGGGAGGACGACCTGTCCGTGCGCTTCGCCGACGGCACGACCTACCCCACGGTGCTGCTCGGCACTGATCCCGTCGGCGACATCGCCCTGCTGCGCATCCAGGACCAGCGCAGCTTCCCCCACGTGCCGCTGGCCGGCGCCGAGTCGATCCGCGCCGGCATGGACGTGCTCGCGGTCGGCAATCCGTTCGGCCTCGGCGACGCGGACAGCACCCCGACCCTGACCCGCGGCGTGCTCAGCACGGCGCGCATCGTGCGCGAGGACTACACCGACGCGCTGCAGGGCGACGCGCCGGTCAATCCCGGAAATTCCGGCGGACCGCTCTTCGACACCCAGGCGCGGCTGCTCGGCATCAACGGCCAGATCCGCACCCTGTCCGGCATGCGCATCAACAGCGGCGTCGGCCTGGCGATCTGCGCGACCCAGCTCGCCGCATTCCGCCCCCTGCTCGAGGCGGCCGGCGGCGGCTACGTCCACCACAGCGATGCCCCGCGCGGCTTGGCGCTGATCCAGCGCGGCGACGGGGTCTACGTGCGCGAGGGCGCCGGACCGCTGGTCGCCGGTGACCGACTGGTCGCCATCGCCGACCGGCCGGTGGTGTCGGTCGCCAATGCGATCGGCCTCTTCGCCTCGCTGCCATGGACCGCGGACATCACCGTGGCGGTCGCCGCGGAACGCGCCGGCGAACGCCTGCAGCTCGCGGTACCGGCGGCGCGCAAGGCGATTCCCGGCAAGGCCTGGCACGGCTTGGTCGTCGATCAGCGCGACGACGGCCTGCGCGTCCAGCAGGTCGACGACGACAGCCCAGCCAAGCGCGCCGAGATCGGGCCCGGCGACCTGCTGCTCGAGGCCAACGGTCGTTCGCTGGCGCGCAAACTCGATTTCCTCAAGGCCTTGGTGAAGCTCGAGGTCGGCGACTGGCTCGAACTCAAAGTGAAGCGCTCGGACGGCAGCGAGAAGCTGATCCGGATCCTGCTCAAGCTGCGCCAGTAACCGCCTTCGCTATTAGTGGCGGCCGCTGCCGAGGCGGGTCCACACCTTGTCGAGCATGTACTGCAGGTCGATCAGCGAGGTGGCGGTATCCGGCGAGATCTGGGCCTTGGTCGCCTGCAGGCGCACCCGCCGCTCGTGCTCGGGCAACTGCGCCAACGATCGCGCCAAGGTCTCGTCGAGATCGATCGCGGGGATCACCACCGGCTTACCCAGCATGAGATCGCACGGCCGCACCGCGCTGCGCGAGAACACGCAGTCGATGCTGCCGGCGATCGGCAGGGCCACGGCGAAGGAGACGTCGTGGAAGACGCAGCCGTTGTACTGGGCGGCGCGCACCACTGGCGACCTGGTCTCGCTCGGGGCGGCCTTGTTGCCGATGAACATGCAGCGGTCGAACGACGCTGAGCGCTCGCCGTCGAGCAGCATCGCTCCGGCGAAGATGCAGTTCGCGAAACGGCCGCCGCCCTTCACGCCACCGGTGTGCGCGGGTTGGTCGGAGATCGATACGAATGGCGCCCCTTTGATGTCGCGCGGCTCGTACGGGCAGTTCGAGGTGTTGACCACGACCGCGCCGGCGTTCGGGATCAGGCTGCCGCCTTCGAGGCGGGCGTCGCGGGAGATGATCACCAGACCATTGAGCTGGGTCGGATGGGTGATGGCGCCGCTGAGGATCTGGGGATCGCCATGCGAGGTGCGGCGGATGTGCTCGATGAGCTTCAGCGCGCGCTCGCGCGACAAGCCGTTCCCGTCCCGGGCCGAGCGCGCCGCGAGTTCGGCCTCGGCCTTGCGACGCGCCTCGGCTTCGAGCGCGGCCTGAGCCAGTTCGGCCTTGAGCGTGGTCACCGCGCTGAGCGTTTTGACCACCGGATCGGACTGGTCGGAGGCGGCGAGCGCCTCCGCGGAGCACAGTCCGGTGCGCACCAGGATCGCCTGCAGCGGGGCTTCGTAGCGACCCTTGACGACGATCGCGCGCAGCTTGGCGTGATCATCGGCGCTCAGCGACGCCCACGGCGCGGTGATGCCGACGCTGCCATCGGCGGTGCTGAGCTTGATGCCCTTGTCGGTGATGCCGGCGATCGCGAGATCCGGGCTCTTCTCGAGCAGGGACAACTTGGGTTTGGCCAAGACGATCGCCGGCGCAGCCGCCTGGTAGAGGAGGTGCACCTCCTTGCGCGCCTTGCCGACCAAGGTGAACGCGTCGCGTTGCTCCTTGGGCAGCGTCTGGGCGGTAGCGACGGCCTGATCGACGCGCCCATTGAGCAACTCGTCCAGGGCCTGCACCGCGGCGCTCGACCATGCTGGGAAAACCCGGGTAGCGGGCTGGGCGGGATCCGCTTCCGCATGCGCGGATGGGGCGGCAGGTTCAGGCGCCAGTTCGGCGATGCGCTGCGCGCGTTCCTCCCGCTTGTCGCGCGACGTCTCGCGCGCCTGGGCGAGCGGGCGGCCCTCCGGCTG
>JACDEC010000559.1 GCA_013816645.1 Planctomycetota bacterium | reverse complement strand
CCCCCGGGCTGCTCGCCGACCTGGTGGCGACCTTGGACGGCCGCCCATGCGCCGACGCCGAACGGCTGTGGCGCCTGCACCGTGGCGATCTGCGCGCCTGCCTGCGCGCGTTGTACGACCGCTACGCGCGGGGCGATGAGGCCGGGACGCCGGGCGCCGCTGAGCCGTCGGGATCCGCTCCTCCAACGGTCCTGCCGAGGACCCCGCGATCGGCGCTGGCACGCCCCGCGCTTCGTCCTGGGCGCATGACCCTCCCGCATCCCACCGGATCCGCCTGGCTGGTCTCGCTGTGCCTGCATGGCGTGGCCTGCCTCGCCGCCAGCTGCATGGTTGCCGGATCGCTGGACGAATCAGGGGCCGATGCGGCACCCTGGGTGGTCATTCCGATGGCGCCGATGGGATCGGAACGGTGGCAGCCGACCGAGGTGGCGAGCGCCGATGCGGAGAAACCATCGGTCGACGCGCTGGTCGAGGAGCCGGTGCCCGCTGCCAGCGACGACCCCGCGCCGCAGGGCGATCCATTCAGCGCGGCTCCGCTTGACCAGCCGCCGGTCGCCGAACTCGTCGAGGTCGCCAGTGCTGCCCCCGGGGATGCGCAGGGCGAGGCGAGCGGAACCACGGTGCCTGCGCAGACGATCGATGACCTCGCCCCGACGGTCGCCGAGTCACCTGCGCTCCCGGCGGCCGAGGTGGCCGGCGTCCTGGGCTCCGACCTCGCGGTCGACGCTGCGCCCGCGGTGGTCAACGCCCCGGACCTGCGCCGGTTCTTTCCGCGGGTGGCGCGCCAACGCGGCATCGAGGGGGAATCGCTGCTCCAACTGCGGATCGATGCGCAGGGGGCGGTCAGCGAATGCATCGTGCTGCGGTCCCAGCCACCGGGCGTGTTCGATCAGGCGGCCATCGCCTGCGCCAAGTCCCTCTCCTTCCATCCCGCCCAGGCGCATGGTCACCCGGTCGCGACTGTGCTGCGCCTGCCGATCCGCTGGCGGCTCCGCGACTGACGATGCCCATCCCGAGAACAGACTGGCGCCGCGCGGGCATGGGCGGCGAACCAGGTGTACGAGCGCAAGCTCGGCGGCGACGAGACGGTCTCACTCGGTGCGAAGCGAAGTTCACCGGGGAGGACGCGCAGGGATCGTGCGGCGACTACGAGCGCGACCAGCACATCGGACCGAGCAGCCAGGTCCGGCCGGCTTCGACGCACATCCGACCGGATTTCACCGCGGATCGGTCGGCTTGGTCGGATCCGCGCCGTCGTCGATCAGACCCCACGACGACATCCTGGCGGCGGCCTTCTTGCGGACCTCGGCGGTGATGTGCATACCGACCGTCGCCACCGCCATGGCCAGCACGCCGAGATCGTCGGCGAAGCCGATGAACGGCGCCAGGTCGGGGATCGCGTCGAGCGGGCAGATGAAGTAGCCGAGCGCGCCGATGATCGAGGCCTTGGCCCAGGGCGGCACGCCCGGCTCCTGGATCGCGTAGTAGAGCCACAGCGCCTTCTCGATGACGCCGCGACCGGCGGACTTGGCGAAGGCCCGGCCATGGTCGAGGAAGGACTTCTCGTCGTACTGGCTCGCGTAATCGTCCTGGTTCGGCATGGCGACTCCGGTGGAGGTGATGGCTTGACCTGCAACGGACACCTTGATGCCCGATGGGCGGGGTGCCAGCGTGGCCCCCATCGACTTTCGGCAGCCCTTCGGAGAGCTTCGGTTCAGCGCGCGCCGAGATCCTCGAACGGGAACATCGGCCGGCGCCGGTGGCGGTAGGTGAAATGCGCGAGATCCGCCGAGGTGCTGCCCGGCGTGTTGACCCGCAGCAGCTTGCTGCAGTACGGTTGCAGCGCCGGCACCGGCGACTGCACGCCCTTGGCGACGATGATCTGGAAGCTCCTGGGGTCGAGACCGCAGCTGGTCATGGTGCCGATGCTGAACGGTGGCACCGCCTTGCGCGTCAGGTTGATGGTGATCCCGCTGTCGGTGCGCACCGTTGCCACCGGGCCCATGGCGAACTCGCTGCGACCGCCATGGACGATGCCGGGTTCGCGGAAGTTCCCGTCCGAGAAGCGCAGCACCGTGACCTCGGCGTTGAGCGGCGCGCCGTGGCGATCGTCGGTCCTGCCGCCCATCGACAGCTGCACCCGCGCGCCGAGGCCGGCGGCGGTCGCGCGTTCGGCGGCGGCGGAGTCATGGAGGCACACGAAGGAGGGGGCCGCCGCGCGGCGATGCAGTTCGTGGGCGATGATCGTGCCGTCCGCTGGCGCTCCGGCGCCGACGTTGTCGCCCATGTCGAGCAGCCCGACCGGACCCGGCGAGCGCAGCGCTTCGTCCACAGCTTCCGCGACCCCGAGGCGCACGGTGAGGAAGTCGTCGCGGTGGGCGATCAGGTCGTCGGCCAGTTCATCGGCGCAGCGCCGGGCCAAAGTGGGTTCACCGTCGGTGACGACGATGAACGACGCGCCCATCTCCTCGACGTCGGCGTAGGGGAAGCCGAACAGGAAGCTGCACGACAGGATAGCGGGGTGCCTGGCGCGCAGCGCGTCGATGCGCGCCAGGACGCGCTGGCAATGCGGCTCGGTGGTCGCTTGTCGGTCGATGCTCAGCGCCAGCGGTGGATACGACGCCGCCTGCACCGGTCGGATCGTCCCGGCGAGGGTGCGGGCCATGAGCTCGGCCGCATCGAGGCCGCGATCGCGCTGGTCGAGGTGCGGATTGGTGCGGTAGGCGATCGCCGCGTCGGTGGCGGCGACCATGCGCGGCGAGAGGTTGCCATGTGGGTCCATGACCATGACGATCGGCAGGTCTGGGC
>JACDEC010000558.1 GCA_013816645.1 Planctomycetota bacterium | reverse complement strand
GGCCCGCGCCCGCATGGCCGGCGCCTGCGCCGCCCTGAGCGCACGTCTGCTGGCGCCCCCGCCCCAGCCTGCGGCGCACGATGCCCAGAGCGAAGCCATCGACGCCATCCTGCACCACATCGACCATTGCTCCGGCCGCGGCGTCTCGATCGAGCACCTCGCGCGCATCGCCGGCTACAGCCCCTTCCACTTCACCCGCGTGTTCCGCAAGCGCACCGGACGCACCGTCCACCAGTACGTCGACGAGTGCCGCCGCCGCGCCTACCGCGACCTGCGCGCCCAGTCGTTCCCCCACCGCGCGATCGCCGAACGCCTCGGCTTCTCCTGCGCCTCCGCCTTCTCCCGCTGGCTGCGCGGCCAACGCGAGCACCTCGGGACTTAGGCAAGCAGAGAGGGTCGCGAGCCAGGAGGCGGAGCGACAGCGAGCGGCCCGTCCAGGCTCGCAGCGAGCCAGGAGCGCAGCGACAGCGAGCAAGAGCTGGGGGGCAGGCCCGTAGGGCCGTTGCCGGGGGAGACCATCGCGTGGTGATGGGCAGGGCCCCATCGCCACATCGCTGAAGCGCGCCCGCAGGCGCATCGCGCCGAGGACGCGCTGAGGCCCCCCGGAGGCTAGTGAGCCAGGAGGCGGAGCCGACAGCGAGCGGCCCGAACAAACAGCGACAGCGAGCTAGCCAGGCAGAAAGCGTGGCAACCCCGTGGTCGGCATGCTCATCAGCCAACGCACCAACCCGACGAACAGGAAGAGCACGGTCATCGACGCCTCGCCGGCGATCAGTCCGGCGGCGAACGGCTTGAGGCGCTTGTACAGCATCATGCCGCCGTAACGCATGACCATGGTCTTGGCCAGCCAACCGACCAGGAAGCTCGCCCAGATCGTCCAGGTGGCGTAGGCCGGCACGACCAGCAGGCCGAGCGGATGCAGCGGCCACCACGCGAACATCAGGCGGCCGATGCCGACGAGCGCCAGCAGCGCGCCGCCGATCCCGTAGGCGATCCAGGTGTGGGCCTGATCCGCGCCGTGCCCGCCCGCGCCGTTGGAGAGCGGCTGCAGGTTGTGGGCGAGCAGCGTGTCGTGCGGCCAGCTGTCGTGACCGTGCTGGTAGCTGTAGTAGATCTTCACCATGATCGCCACGCAGGCCGCGGCGCCCGCGCAGGCGACGATGAACATCGTCAGCGACAGCCGGCGGCGCGGCACCGCGGCCTTGCCGGCGAGGTGTTCGACCTGGACGGCGTAGGGCAGGATGTGCTCGCGCGAGTCGGAGAACAACCCGGCGCCGAGCAGCATCAGCGGCGCCAGGGACGCCAGCGGCAAAGCGAAGCCGGTCACCGAGAACACGATCTGGCTGACGAACCAGCCGGTCGGGATCTGCGCGAAGGCGATGCCAGCTTCGGCGACCAGGCGCGCCAGCACCAGCACCAGGCCGAGCAGCACGATCACCGCGAGCAACGCATGGTCGATGCGCGCACCGGCGGCGACCATGGTTCCGGCCATCGCCGCCATGCCCAACAGCAGCGCCCAGACGTAGGGAACGAGCATGCGCGTGCGCTGATCGCCGCTGCGCGTGAAAGCCGCGCGCAACAGTGCGAGGTAGTAACGGCGGCCGATGAACAGGATGAGCAGGGCCTGGACGGCGTAGCCGCCGATCGCCGCGGTGGCGGCGTCCTCGTACTGGAGCGGCACGCCGGCGCTGCGCGCCATGGCGAAACCGATCTGGGTGGCGATGAAGAAGAACCACAGGCTGAAGGACAACCCGGTGGGCAGGAAGAAGGTCAGGGCGACGATGCTCAGGTAGACGTGCGGGTTGAGCAGCTCCCACGGCCGGTACATGTTCCAGACCCACGCGTTGTTGCCCAGCGCGACGAAGCTGAACGAGGTCTTCACCGACATCGGCAGCAGGCCCATCGCCTCGAGGCCCTGGGTGCCGAGGATGAACACCGCGATCGCCGCCCCGTACCAGAAGCCGCGCTCGCACAGCAGCGGGGGCAGGCGTCGGCCGGGCGCCGGATCCTCGATGAAGCCGTAGAGGAATTCAGCGATCGGGAAGGGCAGCCGCTCGTTCTGGCTCCACTGGTCGCGCACCAGCGCGGCGATCGCCAGGCTCGCCAGCAGCATGCCGCCGAGCAGCGGCGACCAGCGCAGGAACACCGGCCACCACGCGTGCGCGGGCAGCGTCGGCGATTGCACGGCGACCACCGTGAAGACGCCGGACGGCGTGGTCACGACGTCGCCGGCGTGCCGCGACTGCAGGCTGCGGCCCGGCTCGCTGTCGAGGTCGAGGAACGTGCCAGGCGCCCACGACCGGGCGATGCGCCCGCCGAGCGCGAGCTGCTGGCGTTCGGTCCCGCCGGCGTCGCGCCAGGTGACGACCGCGCGGTGCTCGACCCGTCCGCTGCTGGCCAGGCCGTCGTAGAAGCCGTCGATGACCAGCCGGTATTCGGGATCGTTGGTGTCGAGCGGCGCGTCCGCGGGCAGGCCGACGAAGAATCCGGGCGGCAGCTTCACCGGCTCGCCGGGCGGGGCGAGCGTCTCGAGGCCCGGGGTGCGCGGGATGATGCGCGCCGGGCCGCTGGCGATCTGGGTCCACAACCGCGAGAAGCCGTTGGAGGCGACGCCGCCCAGCGCCATCAGCATCGCGATCACCACCACCGCCTCGCCTGCGCGCAGCCGGCGCTTGCCGAGCAGCGGGTTGACCACCAGCGCGAGCGCGAACAGCACCAGCACCACGCCCGGCGGCAGGTAATGCGAGAACAGGTAGGTGTTGCCGATCACCCAATCGTTGAGCGGGGTCAGGACGGCGAAGGCGGCGACC
>JACDEC010000557.1 GCA_013816645.1 Planctomycetota bacterium | reverse complement strand
GGTCAGGGGCATGCCGTACCACGCCAGGCAGATCAGGATCAGCCAGCTCGACACCAGGTTGAAGAGCACGCCGCCGAGCAGGATCAGGGCGCGCCAGCCGCGCGAAGCGCGGGCGAAGCTGCGGGGATCGCCGCCGTCCTCCTCGCCCTCCTCGCCGAGCATCTTGACGTACCCGCCGAGCGGCAGCAGGCCGAGCGTGTACTCGGTCTCCCCGATCCGCCCGCTCCACACGATCGGATTGAAGCCGATCGAGAAGCGCAGCACCTTGACGCCCGCCGCTTTGGCGAAGAGGAAGTGGCCGAGTTCGTGGATGAAGATCACGAAACCGAAGCCGAAGATCGCGAGCAGGATGGACCAATCGAACATGGGCCACACCTTGGGCCTGCCCCAGCGCCGGTCCAGGACGGAGGTCGGTTGATGCATCGGCTGCTGCTCCGCCCGCCCTGCGATCGCCGGGGGAACGCGCATCGCCGGCGCTCCCCCGGATCAGATCTCCCCGGCCTCGCGGCGCATGGCTGCGAATTCGTCCTCGCTCATCCACGCCGGGCGGCGCAGCCCGCGCTGCGCGGCCAGGCCGAGCTTCGACCGCTGCTCGTCCGAGAGCCTGGTCGGCGTCAGCGCGGTGCCGGTACGCACGCGTTCCCACAGCGTGGACAGCGCGCTGGGCAGCGGCGCTTCGGCGCGCACCGTCGCGCCGCTGACGGGGTGCGGGAATTCGAGCAGCGCGGCGTGCAGCGCCTGGCCTGGCAATTCGGCGCACGGCGTCCCGTAGACCCAATCCCCGACCAGCGGGTGGCCATGATGCGCGGCGTGGATGCGGATCTGGTGCTGGCGCCCGGTGTGCAGCAGCACGCGCAGCAACGCGAAGCGTCCGGTTTCGGGTCCACCCGACCCCCGACCCCCGACCCCCGACCCCTGGCTATTCTCGATGACCTCGTAATCGGTGTGGCTGGCCTTGCCGTCGGGATCGATGCGCATGGCGATCGATTCCTCACCGGCCTCGGCGATCGGATCGAGCCAGCTGCCGGCGGACGGATCGGGCACGCCGTGGCAGATCGCGCGGTACTCCTTGTGCAGGTCGCGCGCCTCCATGGCGGTCGCCAGGCGCGCGTGCGCGGCGTCGTCGAGGCTGACCAGCACGATGCCCGAGGTGTCGCGATCGATGCGGTTGACCAGGCGCGCGCAGCGCGGATCGCGGCCGCGCGCCTCGAGCCAGTCGTGGACGTGGTTGATCAGCGTGCCGCTCATCGCCTTGCCCGCCTGGTGGGCGAGCACCCCGGCCGGCTTGCAGCAGACCAGGAACAACGGGTCCTCGATCAGCACTTCGAGCACCCCGCCGCTGGCGCCGCCGCCGTCGTGCTCGCTGGGCAGGGGCGCGCGCAGTTCGACGCGCTGGCCGGGCTTGAGCTTGGCGCGATCGGCGGCGACCGCGCCGTCGATGGTGGCGTGCCCGGCGTCGAGCCAGCGGCGGATCATCGAGCGCGACAGGGTCGGCAGGATGGCGTGCAGGTACTTGTCGAGCCGCCAGCCCTTGCCGTGGTTGGCACCGACGGCGAAGCGCACGATGCGCCGGTCGCGGGTGAGTTCGCGCTCGATCGGCACCTCGCCGCGGATCGCGGCGGCTTCGGCATCGTCGTCGAGCTCGGGGTCGTCGGCCATGTCAGCGCACCGCCCAGGCCATCGCCAGGGGCGCGACCAGGCTCAGGACCACCACCGCTTCGCCGGTCAGCAGGTGCGCCCCCGCAGACTCGCCGCGACGGCGTCGGTCGCTCCAGCGGGTCAGGATCAGCCCCTGGGGGCACAGGCAGTGCGCGACGAGGATGCCGATCAGCACGGCGACGCGGCCAGCCGAGGCGTGGACCATGGTCGCCGCCACGGCGGCGACCATGGCCTGCACGACCAGCAGGTGGGGATCGATGGTGTCGGCCAAGCGCATCGCAGTGGCTAGCGGAAGCCGAGGTCCTTGAGCCACTGCGCGCACAGCCCGGTCCATTGGCCGACCGCGGGGTGGTCGCCCGCCAGTCCCAGGCCGTGGTGGCCGGACGGGAACACGTGCAGGGCGAAGGGAACCTTGTGGCGGGCGAGGGCACCCGCATAGAGCAGCACGTTGGCCGCCGGCACCGCGCCATCGTCGGCGGTGTGCCAGAGGAACGCTGGCGGGGTGCGTGCGTCGACCTGGTGCTCGGGCGACAGGCGCTTGCGCGTGGCTTCATCCCATGGCTGCGGGCCGAGCAGGTTGGCGCGCGAACCGGCGTGGGTGTAGCCGTCAGTGAAGCTGATCACGGGATAGCAGAGGATGCTGGCGTCGGGGCGGCTCGACCGCCGATCGACGGGGTCCGCGGCCTCGGGGTCGCCGGCGTCGTGCAGGGTCGACGCGGTCGCGGCGAGATGGCCGCCGGCGCTGAAGCCGAGGATGCCGATGCGCGCGGGATCCATGCCCCACGCCGCCGCGTGGTAGCGCACCAGGCGGATGGCGCGCTTGGCGTCGTCGAGCGGGCCGGGGTGACGGGTGCGCACCCGGTAGTGCAGCACGCAGGCCGATACGCCCAGGCGATTGAGCCAGCGCGCGATCGGTTCGCCCTCGTGGTCGGCGCGGGTGCCGTAGCCGCCGCCGGGGCAGACCACCACGCAGGCGGTCGGCCGCGCGGCGCGGACCGGGAAGGAGATCAGGTACGGGCGATGGCTCGCCGCTTCGGCGTCGGCGGCTTCGGCGGCCGGCGGCTGGCCGTTCCACAGCGACAGGGTCTGGGACATGGTGCCCCTCCGGGGGCCGCCACCCTAGCAACGCCCGACGGCGGCGGAATGGCGCGGCGT
>JACDEC010000556.1 GCA_013816645.1 Planctomycetota bacterium | reverse complement strand
TCGCCGGCGTGCGCCGCGGCGTCGGCCCCACCGGCGATGAACAACGCGCCGGCCTGGACTGTACGGCTGTCGCGCGCGATGCCGTTGGCCGCCGCGGGCAGCGTTCCGTCGAGCACCTGACCGGCGATGAGTTCGCGCACCGGGATCACCGACGGCCCCGCGCATGCCCGAGCTTCGCGGAGACCGCATCGGCCTTGGGATCGCGCTCGCGATCGGGGGTCACCCGCAGGTGTTCGAGCGAGAACTGCAGGACCTTCTGCACCACCGGCGCGGCGGTCTCGCTGCCGTAATGGCCGTTCTGGGTGGGATCGTCGATCACCACCAGGGCGAGCAGTTCCGGGCGGCGCTCGGCCGAGGCCGGCGCCCAGCACACGAACGAGCCGATGTGGTTGCTCTTGGAATAGCGGCCATTGACCAGCTTCTCGGTGGTGCCGGTCTTGCCCGCGCTGGTATAGCCGTCGAGGGCGGCGTTCTCGCCGGTGCCCTTGGTCATCACCGAGGTCATCGCCTCCTGGACGCGCGCGGCATCCTCGACCGAGAACATCCGGCGCGGTTGACCCAACGCTGGCGCGGTGAGTTCGCGCTCCTCGCCGCTGGCCGGATCGACCTGCCACACCCGGCGGACCAGGCGCGGCGGCATGCGCACGCCGCCGTTGGCGATCGCGGCGTGGGCCATGGCCATCTGCAGCGGGGTGACCGCGATCTCGTGGCCCATCGGCACCGACAGGCACGACCCGAGGATGTTCCACTTGGACTTCGCGAGCACGATGCCGACGTCCTCACCGGGCAGGGTGATGCCGGTGCGCTGGCCGAATCCGAGCTGGGTGATCCACCAGTTCAGCCGCTCCGGTCCCAGCCGCAGGCCGAGCTTGGCCATCAGGATGTTGTCGGAGAGGGCGATGCCCTGGGTGACGGTGAGGTTCTGGTGGCCGCCGTGCTTGACGCTGTGGTCGGTGATGGTGCGCGCCGACTTGCCCACGCGGTGCGTCCAACGGCCGTTCTCGCAGAAGATCGGCTCCTGCCAGGTCGTCAGTCCCTCGTGCACCGCGGCGCCGGCGACCAGCGGCTTCATCGTCGATCCCGGTTCGTAGACGAAGGTCAGGACATTGTTGCGCATGCTCGCCGGGTCGAGCTTGGAGCGGTCGCGCCCGTCGTAGGTCGGCCAGCTCGCCAGGGCCAGGATATCGCCGGTGCCCGGGCGGATGACCACCGCGGCCGCGTTCTTCGGCTTGTGGCGCTCGACCGCGGCCAGCAGCGCGGTCTCGAGCTCGCGCTGGATCTCGACGTCGATGGTCAGCTGGATGTTGGCGCCGGGACGCGCCGCGCGGGTTTCGCCGTCGAGCACGATCGGCGCTCCGAGCGCGTCGACCGCCAGGGTCTCCAGGCCGGGGACGCCAGCGAGAGTGCGCTCGAACTCCTGCTCGAGACCGGCTCCGCCGGTGTTGTCGTCGAGCACGAAGCCGAGCACGTGCGGAGCGAGGGCGCCTTCGGGGTAGACGCGCAGGAATTCGCGGCGCACGGCGATGCCGGCGAGCTTGAGCGCCTTGATCTGGCCGGCCACCGCATCATCGAGACCCTTGGCCAGGCGCCGGCCGTTGCCGCGCGCTTCGAAGTGCTTGCGCAGTTCTTCGCGCGGGATGCCGAGTAGGCGGCTGAGTTCGACGGTCGCGCGCAGGCGGTCGTCCATATAGCCGGGATCGGCGTAGACCGCCCACTTGCCGTCGCTGACCGCCAGCGGAACCCCGGCGCCGTCGTAGATGTTGCCGCGCGCGGCGGGAATCGCCCACTTACGGACACGCTGCTTGTCGCCGCGCGACGCCAGGTTCGGGCCGAGCTCGACCTGGAGATGGTGCAGCCGCGCCACCACGGTGGCGAACAGCCCCACGAAGATCAGCGCGGTCAGCGCAGTCCTCCAGGGCTGTGGTCCCGCGGGTACGGATGCGTCGCTCATGCGCTCAGGTCGGACCGGTCCGGCCTTGGCGCGCCGCGTCGGCGCCGCGCCGACCGGCTTGGCCGTGCACGGTTTCGCGCAGCAGGGCGAGCACGTGGGCGTGCGAGTCGGTGAGGCCGGTGACCTCGCGCGGCAGCAGATCCGACGCCGAACGGCGAACCGTGGTCTGGTGGCCGCTCATGGCATACCCTGACGATCGAGCGCGGCGAGCCGGGTCGGCGGCTGGATCGCCAGGCCGAGACGGCGGACCTGTTCGGCCAGGACCGGCGGGCTGGCCCGCCAATCGAGTTGCGCGCGCAGCCGGTCGGTCTGGTAGACCAGCTCCATGCGCTTGGTGCGGTCGGCGCCGCGCTGCTTGGCGAGCGCGGCCTGTTCGTTGCCGAGCAGCGCGGTGTGCATCGCCGCCGTCAGGGCCAGGGCGATCCACAGGAGCAGGAAGGCGATGTGGACGTGGGTCTCGCGGATCATCGGGCACCTCGCGGAGGGATGGCGGGCGGCTGGGGTCTCGGGGACGGGATGGCGGTGGCGCGCTGCGCCCAGCGCAGTTTGGCCGAGGACGCCCGCGGGTTCGCCGAGAGCTCGGCGTCGCTGGCGGTGACGACGTGGCGGGCGACGGCGTCGTAGACGCCGGCATCCTTGCCGGCGCGGAAGGCGATCTTGGCCTGGCGATCCTCAAGCGAGTGGAAGGAGATGACCACCGCCCGTCCCGCAGGCTCGAGCAGGGCCGGCAGCGCGCTGAGCAGGCGACCGAGCTGACCGAGTTCGTCGTTCACCGCGATGCGCAGTGCCTGGAAGGTGCGCAGGGCGGGATGGCGCGGCTGGTGGCCCTTGACCGCGCCGCGCACCGCCGCGGCGAGCTCGGC
>JACDEC010000099.1 GCA_013816645.1 Planctomycetota bacterium | reverse complement strand
CGGCGGTGGCGGTGGTCCATCGAGCGGTGGTCAGCAGAAGCCCCGCCAGCCCGCGCCCTCGGAAGGAGCTCCCGCAGGCAGCGATCCTGCGCAGGCCCAGGGCGGCAGCCAGGGCGGCGGGGCCAAGGGATCGACGGCGGCCGGGCAGCAGGGTGCGGCGCCGCTGGTCGACGCGACCGGCCAGGAGGGCGCGCTCATGCACCTGCCGCAGGAACGCCGCGAAGCCCTCCGCCAAGCGCGCGAAGAGGGCCTGCCGCCGGCGATGTACCAAGTCTACCAGCGCTACCTCGAACTGCTGGGCGAGGAGCGCTGATGCGCCGCTTCATCCTCCATGCACTGATCATGACCTGCGCAGCGACACCACTCGCGGCGGCCGTGTCGTCGACTCCCGACGAAGCGGTCGAGAAGGGCTTGGCCGCCTTGGTGAAACTGCAGACCGCTGACGGCGGGATCGGCGACGGCTCGGGCATCACCGCGCTCAGCGGCATGGCCCTGCTCTCCGGAGGCCACACCCCGACCCGCGGCCGCTACCGGGAAGCCAGCGCCAAGGCCCTGAAGTACGTGTTGGCCGCGCGCGACAAACACACCGGCTACCTCGGCGCGGGCATGGGCAACATGTACGCCCACGGCTTCGCCACGTTGTACCTCGCCGAGTGCTACGGCATGGCGCCCGACCCGGAACTGCGCAAAGGCCTCGAGGCCGCGGTCGACCTGATCCAACGCTGCCAGAACAGCGAGGGCGGCTGGCGTTATGCACCCGCGCCGCTCGATGCCGACATCTCGGTGACGATCTGCCAGGTCATGGCGATCCGCGCGGCCAACAACGTCGGCGTCGGCGGCGGACCCGATGGCTTGCGCAACCAGCAGATCATGGAGAAGGCGGTGTCGTACGTGCGCCGCTGCGCCAACGCCGATGGCAGCTTCAATTACACCGCGGGTTCCGGAGGCGGCTGGGGCACCAATGGGCCCGAGGGCATCCCGCGCTGCGCCGCCGGCACCATGTGCCTGATCGGCGCCGGCATCCACGAGACCACCGATCCGGTGCTCGGACCCTCGCTGCGCTTCCTGCAGAAACACGTCGAAGCCCACGCCAAAGGTCGCGGCGACTGGTACTGGTACGGCCAGTACTATTCGGCCCAGGCGCTGTTCCACAGCCCCGACCCCACGGACTGGGACCGCTATTGGGCGGTGGCCGCCAAGGCGATCATCGCCCTGCAGAGCGAAGAGGGTGTATGGAACCAGCCGGATAGCTACGGACCCGCCTACGGCACCGCGATGGCGCTGATCATCCTGCAGATACCGAACAATTATCTGCCTATCTTCCAGCGGTGACGGGAGTCGGGGGTCAGGGGGCGGGGGTCGGCTCGATCGTTCACGCCGCCGCGAGCATTCCCTGGTCGCCTGGACTCGTACAGTGCGCCACGTGCTTATGGACGCTCTTTCCCCGACCCCCGACCCCCAGCCCCCGACCCCCGTCAGCCGCTATATCCATCCCCTGTCGATCGGCGGCCTGCGCCTTGAGAACAACCTCTGCCTGGCCCCGATGGCCGGGTTCACCAACGTCGCGTTCCGGCTGATCGCCAAGGAGGTCGGCGGCTGCGGTCTGGTCGCCAGCGAGATGGTCGCCGCGCTGGGCTATCCGAACCCGGGCAACGCCAACCGCTTCCGGCTGCTCACCGAGAACGTGCCCGCCGAGAAGCCCCTGGCGATGCAGGTCTACGGTCGCGAGCCCGAATTGTGCGCGATCACCGCGCGCGCGCTCGAGCAGGCCGGCGCCGACCTCATCGACCTCAACTGCGGCTGTCCGGTCAAGAAGGCCAAGCAATCGGGCTGCGGCGTGGCGCTGATGCGCGAGCCCGAGCAGATCGGGCGCATCGTCGCGGCGATGTGCCAGGCGACGAGCAAGCCGGTGACGGTCAAGATGCGCCTGGGCTTCGATGCCGAGCACCGCAACGTGCTCGATGTCGCGGCGGCGGCGGTCGCCAACGGGGCCGCAGCGCTGTTCGTGCACGCGCGCACCGGCGAGAGCAAGCACGGCACCGCCATCGATCTCGCGCCGCTCGCCGCGCTCAAGGCGTCGGTGAACGTCCCGGTTATCGCCAATGGCAGCATGGACACCGCGGAGGCGATCCGGCGCGCCAAGGACGAGGCCGGCGTCGACGGCTATCAGATCGGTCGCGCCGCCTGCGGCGACCCCTGGCTGTTCCGCAACCTGATGGCCGAACTCGGCAGCGGCGTGCGCTACACGCCGCCGCTCGCCGAACGTCGTCGCCTGCTCGAGCGCCATTTCCAGCTCATCGTCGGCCTGTTCGGCGAGGAGCGCGGGACGCGCATCATGCGCAAGTACACGTTCTTCTACTGCAACGGCCTGCCCGGCGTCCGCCGCTTCCGCGACCGCTTCATGCGCATCGGCAGCTCGGACGAATTCACCACGCTGGTCGCCGACTTCTTCGCCGAACTCGGCGCCGGTTCGGTCGAGGGCCCGGTCGAGCACCTCACGCTCTTCGACCGGGGCCAAGCCGATGCGGCTGGCGAGGACGAGGCGTGAGCGGGCGCGCGCTCTTGCTCGACCTCGATGGGACCCTGATCGACAGCCGCAGCGATATCGCCCGGGCGGTGAACCACGCGCTGACCGGCGTCGGTCTGCCCGCGCGACCGCTGGGCGAAGTCGCCGCCTGCGTCGGAGATGGCGCGGCCACGCTCATCGAGCGGTTGAGCCCCGGCGCCAATCAGGCGACGCGGCAGCGCGCGCTGGAATTGTTCAAGGACAGCTACGCCGAGCGGTGCTGGGTCGATTCGACCATCTACGCGGGCATCGGCGAAGCGCTCGCCGCCTTTCGCCGCGACGGCTGGCTCCTCGCGGTCGTGACCAACAAGCCGCTCGAACACACCACGCGGATCCTCGCGCGCAGCGGTCTCGCCGCGCAGATCGATGCGGTGCGCGGGGGCGACGCTACGCGCAAGCCGGACCCTGGCCAGTTGCGCGAAAGCCTCGCCGAGTTGCAGGCGTCCGCCGCCACCAGTTGGATGATCGGCGATCATCACACTGATATCAGGGCCGGGCATGCCGCTGGCTGCCAGGTCTGCTTCTGCGCATGGGGCTTCGGTCGCGATGACGGCCTGGAGGTCGAGGCCCGCGCGGAAAGTCCAGCACGCCTGGTCGACGTGATCGCCAGGCGCACCTGATCGGCGGCCGATCAGGACCATGATCGGCGGCCGATCAGGACCATGATCGGCGGCCGATCAGGGGAATCGCCGCTCCTCGGCGCAGCGCTCGAGCAGCAGCGCATAGTCCTCGTCGCTGATCTCGTACGCGCCGAAGCGCTGCATGTGCGGCGATTGCTGCTGGCAATCGAGCACGACGAAACCGCGTTCGCGCAGGATGCCGACCAGGTGCACGACGCAGGCTTTTGCCGCGTCGTCGGCGCAATGGAACATGCTCTCGCCACAGAAGCAGCTGCCGATGGCCAGGCCGTAGAGCCCGCCGACCAGCGCGCCGCCGGCGTCCCAGGCCTCGACGGAATGACCATGGCCCTGCTCGTGCAGCGCGATGTAGAGCCGTTCGATGTCATGGCTGATCCAGGTCGAGCTGCGCTTGGCGCAGGCCGCGACGACCTCGGGGAACGCACGATCGACGCTGATCGCGTAGGGCTGGGACTTGAGCCGTTTGCGCAGGCTCTCCGGCACTTTCCAGCGATCCCAGGTGATCACCGCGCGGCGCGCCGGTCGGTACCAGCTCAGCCGGCCGCGGCGGTGGTCCGCCATGGGGAAGCAGCGTTGCCCGTAGGCGTGGAGCACGACATCAGGCGTGATCGGGTTGCCGTCGGCGTCGAGGACCACGGCGTCGTTCATGGCGCAGGACGCCGAGACATCGATCTGGTCGCAAGGCCCACGGCGGCGGTTGTCGACGCCGGGGCGAGGTCGTCCAGGACTGGTGGCCTCAGGACGGGAGCTTCCGTTGGCGGATGTATTCGCTGACCGTGGAGAAGTCCGAAGCGCCGTCGGACGCCCCGTCTCCGAACAGGCCGACGAGCGCCTGTTGGAGCTGGACCTTGGTGTACGGCTTGGCGAGGAAGCGGGTGCGCGGCAACTGCAAGACGCCGTCGAGCGCGTCGTCCGGCATCATCCCGCTGACCAGCAACGCCGGTATGCGCAGTTCCGCTTCGCGCAGCCGGCGCACCAGGGTCGGGCCATCGAGTTCCGGCATGCGGCAATCGACGACCACGGCGGCGAAGCGATGCGGCGCCGCGCGCAGCAGCTCGATGGACTCAAGGCCGGAAGCGAGCGTGTGCACGCGGTAGTGCAGGCCCTCGAGCATCGCCCCGGTCGCCTCGCGCATGAGTTCGTCGTCGTCGACCACCAGGATCTCGGCGGCATCGGCCGGCAGGTGCGTCGGCGTCCGGTAGCGTCCAGTCGCCGACTGCGGCTGGTCGGTGGGGGTGATCAGGAGGGTGAACTCGGTGCCCTGGCCCTTGGCGGAACGGCAGGTGAGGTCGCCGCCGGCCTTCTTGACGATGCCTTGCACCGCAGCCAGTCCCAGGCCATGGCCCTGACGTTTGGTGGTGAAGTACGGTTCGAACATCCGCGCCTTGGTCGCCTCGTCCATGCCGCAGCCGCTGTCGCTGACGGCGAGGCGCAGGCGCGCGCCGAGACGGTCGAGTGTCACGCGCACCGTGCCCGGCGCGCCCTCGTAGCTTTCAGCGGCATTGACCACGAGATTGAGCACGACCTGCTGGAACTGAACGGGATCGAGCACCGCCGGCGGCAGATCTGGTTCGACGTGCAGTTCGATGCGCACGTTGGCGGGAAGGCCGTGCGTGAGCAGGGTCACGAGCTGGGTGATGTCCTTGCCGAGGTCGACCGCCTTGGTTTCGCCGAGGCCTTTGCCCGAGTAGGCCAGGATCTGGCGGACCAGCCCGGCGGCGCGGTCGACGGTCATCATCAACCGCTCCCAGCGCGTCGTCCCCTGCGCATCGCTGACTTCCGGTCTGAGCAGCTCGCCGTATCCGCGGATGGCCCCGAGCAGGTTGTTGAAATCGTGCGCGACGCCGCTCGCCAGGAGTCCGAGGCTCTCGTTGCGCTGCGCCTGCTGCAGGCTCTCCTGCAGCCGGCGACGTTCGTGCTCTGCGTCGGACTCCGCGGTGAGGTCGAGGCAGATGCCATCGATGGTCAGGCCGTGCTTGGTCGCGTTCGGCAGTGCATGGACCACCAGTCGACGGATGCCGCCCTGCGGGTGGCGCAGGGACAAGCGCATGCGCAGGGGCGAGCCATCCGCGATGGTGCGCCGCGCCGCGGCGAGCAGCGCCTTGCGGGCGAGTTGCGGCAGCTGGACGAAGAAGCGGGCGTCGTCGTGCTGGTAGTATTCGATGGGATGGCCGAGGATGCGCTCGATCGACGGGCTGGCGAGTTCCGGGTACATGCGTGTTCCGTCGATGCGCAGGCGGAACGCGAAGTAGCCCTGCGCGAGTTCGACCAGGTTGCGGTAGTGGGCCTGGCTCTCGGCGAGCGAACGGTGCTGGTCCCTGGTCACCAGGGCGAGCAGTACGAAGCCGAGCGCGGTCGCGGCGAGCACGCCGGCGAGGATGAGCAGCCAGCGATCAGCGAAGTGGGTGGCCCGGTAGATCTGCTTGTCGAGGACCGCGGCGGGCATGCCTTGTTCGCGCAGCAGGACTGCGACCGCGTCGAGGCGCTCGCGGTTGATCGTCCCGATCGGGGTGAGATCGGGTTCGATCAGCGCGGTGATCGCGCGCGCTTCGGCGAGAAGCGACTGGCGATCGTGGCGCTCGTTCGCGCTGCGCCGTTCGGCGAGGATGTGGTCGACCATGGACTCGGGATGCGCCACGGCGAAGGCCCAGCCGCGCAGGCAGGCGCGGCGGAAGCGCTCGACGATGTCGGGATGCGCGCGCCATACTTCGCCATGGCAGACCAAGGCGTCGCCGGGAAACATCGTCCGTCGTGGGTGCAGGGTGAGCGGGCGCGTCGACACGCGCATGCGGTCGAGGGCGAACGGCTCGTTGGTGACGTAGCCGGGCAGGACGTCTAGCTCTCCGCGGGCGAAGCGTTCGATGTCTTCCGGCTGCTTGCGCCGAGGCCAGAACGTCTGGGGGTCGACGCCGAGAGCTTTGAGCCCGAGCAGCAGTTCCTGTCCGGTGGAGTTCGTCGGACCGACCAGTCGTGCCTTGGGCACCTCGACGATGTCGGCCAGCGTGCGATAGGGGCTGTCCTCGCGGACCAGCAGCACGAAGGGACTGCGCTGGAAGATGACCGCGACCAGGAACAGGTCCTGACCGGCCGCCCAGGCGCTCCACAGGTCGCCGTTGACGATGCCGAAGTCGGATTGGCCGCTCAGCACTACGGCTGTCGGATCGATGCCGGATTGGAATTCGGAGATCGTGACTGCGAGGTCTTCTTCAGCGAAGTACCCCTCACGCTCGGCAGCGTAGTAGCCGGCGAACTGGAACTGGTGGTAATAGGGCAGTTGCAGCGTGACGGTTTCGACGGCCGCGACCGGGACGGTCGAAACGAGCGCCAACACGCACACGACCAGGATGCGTCCCAGCAAAGCGGTCCTCACCGCCCAGTATGACCTCAGAAAGTCCGATCGGCAAGTCGGCCTGGCGAAAAAGACGGCTTTCGGCCTACCCGAAGCCCTACCGCCGGTCCAGCCAGGTCAGGATCGCCGCACCGATGAACAGGCAGGGGATCACCGCGACCAGCACCGCCAAGACCACGCCCAGCGTGCGATCGCTGGCATTGACCTGGAAAACCGCCAGTTCAGCGGCTGGTATCGCCGTGGCCTGGTCCCGCCGGGCGAGGTGTCGGGCGAGATCGACGACCAGATCGGCGTTGGCGTAGCTGCCCTGGTCGAGCACGCGGTTGGCTACCGCCTCGCGGCTGGACCAGACGGTGATGCGGGCGCCCGCGCCCTGACGGGCACTCTCCGCGCGCGGGACGTAGTCGAGGGTCACGGCGAGGATCTCCCGCGGGCGCTTGGCCAGATCGGCCGGGGGTTTGGGCGGTTCCTGGCGTTGGACCGGCCAGGTATCGCCGGGGACGGTCGCGAGCAGGAATGCCGAACTCGCCGGCAGGGTCACGCCCGCGCTGCCCAGCGCGGTGATCGCCTCGCCGTCACGCTGTGCATCGAGGTTGAGCGCGTAGATCGGAGTCGACCAGGGTGAGAGCAGGTTGCGCCCAGAGGCCGCCAACCCGGCGGTGGCGGGATGGGCGCTGTTGATCAGCGGCCCGTCGATCAGCAGGTTGTAGTACGGGAACTCGTTGTCCTGGCCGATAACGTGATGGCGCAGGCTGACCAGGACGACCGGAGGCATGGTTGGCGCGGCGGGGTCGGCGAGACTCGCCAGGTCTTCGGCCTTGGGCATGGCCGGACCCATGACCAGACCTCGCCGGCGCAGTCGTACCGCGAGATCGAGCGGCATGCGGTCATCGGCGAACAGCAGCAACGCGCCACCGTCGTCGAGGTGCTGGTCGATGGCCTTGAGGGCGGCTTCGCCGAGTGGCGCGGTTGGGCCAGCGATGACCAGCACGCTGTCCGCGCGAATGGTCGCATCCGGGGAGGCGGTGACCTGGAAGCCGCCGAGTTCGAGCGCCCGCATCAAGGTGCCGGCCTGGTCGGGTCCAGGGCCGGGAGTCAGTTCGCCGTGACCGAGCAGGAAGCGCGCGGTGGGAGGGGAGCTCTCGGCGAGCGCGAGCAAGCCACCGCCGACCTCGCGCTGGAGCAGGTAGCGCGTGCCCTGGGTCAGCGGGATGCGGAAGGCGCGCTCTCCGCGGGTCAGGTAGATCGCGGGATACGCGGCTTCGCGGAAACGTTCGCCGAAGCGGGTGAGCTCGGGCTTGTGCAGCTCGGGATCGATGCGCCGCCAGCTCAGCTGTGGATCCTCTGCGACCATCGTCTGCAGCGCCTCGCTGACCGGCTTGACCTGTTCGTCGATTTCGCGGTTCCAGATGCCGACCACTTCGACCGGGGTCTCCTGCGAGCGCAGGATGCGGACCAGCGCCGGATCGAGGGTGAAGCGGCGGTCGGCGCTGAGGTCCCAGCGCAGGTCGAGGCGTGTGGTCGCCGCGACCAGCAGCGCCAGCACCACCAGGATCACCACGGTGCGTCCGCCCAGGCCGGCTAGGCGCAGCCGCACGGTGCCTTCGGGACGGACGGGCGCGGGCTCGGCAGGCTTGGGATCACCCATGGATGCGGCGCGCGCACAAGGCGGCGTGGGCGAGGGTGAGGAAGGCCGCGGTCCCGGCGACGAACCAGGCGATCCCGGCGAGACGGATCTCGCCGGTGAAGAACGGTCGCGCGCGATCCATCAGGCTGAAACCGCGGTTGATCCAGCCGAGCGCGCCGACCTGTCCGACCGCGGACACCAGCAGCAGCACCGCGATGGCGCCGAAGGTCAGGACGTAGGCCGCGACCACGCTGTCGACCAGGATGCTGATCCACACGCCCAGCCCGGCGAAGAAGGCGCAGGTCAGGAGCAATCCGAGGTAGCCGGCGACCAGGTGCGGCACCTGGATCGCGCTGACCAGCACCAGCACGGCGATCTGGGCGAAGGTCGCGGCGACCAGCGCGCCGAGGATCAGCCACGCGGCGAGGAACTTGCCGAGCACGAGGTGGATCTCGCGGACGGGAACGGTCAGCAGCAGCTGCATGGTCCCCTGGCTGCGTTCGCTGGCGAAGCTGTTCATGGTCAACGCCGGCGCCAGCAGGGTGAGCAGCACCACGCCGACGCCGAGCGTGTCGACGAACAGCGGCTGTTCGGAACCTTGCGTCCCATGGATGGGATAGAGCACCAGGAAGACGAACCAGCCGTTGGTGACGAAGGCCCAACAGGCCAGGACCAGCCACGCGAGCGGCGATCCGAAGGCGGCGAGCAGGTCGCGGCGGGCGATGGACCACAAGGCGTTCATAGGGACGGGGGTCGGGGGCCAGGGGGTTGGGGGTCGGTGAAGGCAGTGCAGTGGACACGCTGTGCTGGCCAAGGCGAGGAGCGAGCGTTGATGCGCGGGAGGGGTGTCACCGGGGGGG
>JACDEC010000555.1 GCA_013816645.1 Planctomycetota bacterium | reverse complement strand
GGCACGCCGAGGAAGTAGCCGGGCTCGCCCTCCAGGCCCCGCGGCTTCTGGTCGGCGAGCAGGCCCACCGCCGCGCCGCTGCGCAAGCCGCGCAGCACCGTGACCGCGCTGGTGCGATCGCCATCGCGCGCGATCACCACCTCCATGCCCAGCCGGTTGCGCTGGCGGTTGATCCGTTCGTCGACCGCCGCGTCGTGTTGACGCTTCGCGTAGACGATCACCCGACCGCCGCCCGACAGGGTCGATGCCGTCACATCCCAGTTGCCGATGTGCAGGGTCAACCAGACGGCACCGTGGTGGTCGCGGCGCATGCGATCGAGCCAGCGCGGATTGAGCACGCGCACCCCGGCCTCGGGCCCGGCTCGCCCCTGGCCGACCGTCCACAGCGAGAGCATCTGAGCGCCGATCGAGGCGTAGCAGCGCCGAGCGATGCGCCGGCGGGCGTTACCGCGCAGACCGAGGGCGAGGCGCAGGTTGCCGCTGACCACGCTGCGCCGCCAACCCACGGCGAAGCCGAGCACCCCGATGGCGGCCCCCAGGCGTTCCGCCGTCGCAGCGCTCAGGCTGCCGATCGCGTCGAGCATGGGCAGGATGGCGAGGCGGTGGAGCAGTCCGGGCACGGCGGCATCCTAGATGCGCGCCCCGCCGCTCCAGACGCGCGTCAGGCCATGTCCGCGGGTTATGAGTGCTGCGCGGACAACGAATGAGCAGGACCGCGTCAGCCTTGCTAGAACCGGCGTCACGGCTACCGTGCCGGGCCCCGCAGGGCGGGCAGGAGGACGACGATGGCTATCAAGCGCGTGTGGATCGAGGAAGGCTGCATCGTCTGCAATGCCTGCGAGACCACCTGCCCCGAGGTCTTCAACGTCACCGAGGACAGCTGCCACATTCGTTCCGAAGTGCGCGAAGACGGGGCCCAGGACACCAACGAACCGACCAAGTCCCCTTTGAAGGGTGCGATCGGTGGCGACCTCGCCGACCAGATCCAGGAAGCCGCCGAAGGCTGCCCGGTCGAAGTCATCAAGTTCGAAAACGCCTAACCGGGCGGGCACGTCCCGGTTTCCGCCAGCGAGCGGCAGCCACGTCACCGCAGCCGTACTGCGGCGAGGAACGTGGCGATAACCACGGCATATGGCTATTCGTTGGGATCGCTACGAAGCCGATCCTGAAGGCCCTGACGCCTCCCCTCTCCCATACCCTGCCGCATTCCCATACTCGCGCCATGCGCCTGCTCGCCCTGCTGTTCCTCGCGCTGCGTCTCACGCTCGGCGCCGCAGACGTCGACAACGCCTCCGCCCTGCGCCCGGTTATCAGCGACGAGGAACGGCGCGCAGCCAGCCAGATGCAGGCCATGGAGCGCACGCTTGCCGACCTGCAGACGCTCGATCCGGACAAGCGCCGCGAACGGGAAGGCAATCTGGAGCGTCCGCTCGAGAAGCTGCTGAGTTCGTGCTCGGGGACCAAGCATGAGAACAAGGCGATCTACCTGCTCGCGTCCTGGCGCGCGGGCTACGGCGATTATCGCGATGTCGGCGCCTTGCTCGATCGTCTCGATGCCTGCGGCTATCCCGCGTACAAGCAAGCCGGCCAGCTCCTGCGGGTCGACGTGCTGCTCCACGATGGCCGCGTCGCCGAAGCCAGGGTCGTCGCTACCGCCGCGATCGCGAAGGTGCCCGAGTTCGCCGCGGTCCTGACCCTGGTCGCCTTCCACGAACGCGTCGGCCAGCCGGCGCCGCGCACCGCTGGCCGCACCATCGAGGGCACCCTGCTCGACCCCGCGAGCCGCAGCGAGCCGTGGCTGGTCTACCTGTTCGTCGACTCCATCGCCGGCGAGAGCGCCGCACAACTCGGCCGCTGGCTGAGCGAACTCGCCCGGCCCGGATACGCCGGCAAGGCGCGCGTGGTCTGCGTGGCCTTCACCGCCAATGGCCTGGCCGCGGCGACCGCGATGCGCGCCCTGCCCGGGGCCGAGAGCGCTGACCTGCTGTGGATCGATCCTGCCCAGGGCGCCGAACTCGCAGCCTGGCAGCAGGATTGGAGCCTGCCGGCCGTGCCGGCCGTCGCGATCCTCGGCCCCGATCGCCGCATCGTCGCTGTCCAAGCCCAGCCGACTGCGCTGCGCGGCCTGGTCGCTCCGGGCGCCAAGCCCAAAGAGCGCGCGACCACGCCCAAGGGTGGCAATCCCTGGGGTCGCTGAACGGAGTCTCGGCCGCTGTACAGGGAACCTCCTCGTTCGCGCTGACCGCTGGAAACCAACGGCATACTCCGGCCAGCGAGAGCGGTCGACCATCCATAGCCCGCTCGTCGCAGCGAAAGCCGGCCATGCCAACTCCCCGCCTGAAGCACGTCTACTCGGCGATCACCCTCGCCACCAACGACCTGCGCACCATCGCCGCACTTGCCCAGCACCTCGGTCCCACCTCGATCCGCGCCAATGCCTACGTGCTCGGCGACATGGACGAGGTCCACCAGGTCCTCGCCGAAGATGTGGTGGTCGACCGCATCACGATCCAATCCGAGAGCAGCGACGGCGGCACCCTGACCTTCACCTTCCAATCCGGTTACGTGCTGGTCGAGATCAGCGATCCTCTGCCCGATCTGCAGTCGGCGTTCACCGCGATCACCGAACTGCTGGCGGCCAAGGCCCCAAACGGGCTCGCCCAGTGCGTGATCGAGAACTCGGCTACCGGGACGTGGCGTGAGCCGAAACTGTGGGCGCGCATGCCCAAGCAGGCGCGTCCCGCCGCGCCGACCGTCACGCTGGTCGGATCGCATCCCGCGCGGCAGGCCGCCAGCCCGCCTGCCGGGGCCACCGCGATC
>JACDEC010000554.1:368-2821 GCA_013816645.1 Planctomycetota bacterium | reverse complement strand
ATGCGGGGAAGTCGCTGGCGCGCGTCCGCGGGCAGATGGCGCAGGAAGAGGCCGCCCGCGCCGGCGAGCAGCAGGAGCAGACCGATGAGACGGAGCATGGTTGATCCTACGCGGTCGCGCCGGGGATTGCCACGCCACGCTCCCGTGCGCGGGCGGCGTGCGCGTCACTGGCCGGGGGGCACGGGGGACGCAGCCCCACGAAACTGAGGGTCCATAGCCTGCGGATTTCGCGGAGCTTTGGCGGAACATAGGCGGAACATTCGCGGACATAGGCGGAACATTCGCGGACATAGGCGCGCAAGCGACCCGCGACATCCGAAACGCTAGAACGGCACCTCGCCATCGGGCGCCGGCGTGCTGGTCGGTGCCGGCGATTGCCCCCCTGCGCCAGGTCCATCCTCCTTCGACAGCTTGCCCGCGCAGAAGGCGAGCAGCAGCTCCTTCTGACCGCTCTGGTCGAAGGCGATGACGATGCGGCGATCGCCTTCCGGCCCCGCGAGCCCGATCACCGTGCCGCGGCCGAAGACGCTGTGGATGACCCGCTCGTCGGGGCGGAAGGGATCGGCGCTGCGCGTGCCCAGGCGGTTCTGCTCGGCCCAGGCCTTGCCGGTCGCCACAGCTTCGCGTTCCTCGCGCTGACGGCGCAACTCGGCCGCGGTGATCAGCCCGAGATCGTCGATGCGCGGGCGGCGCGGCTTGGGCTCCTCCTCGCCATCGCCGTCCTGATCAGGATCGCGCGTCGCGCGGCGCGGTTCACCGCCGCCGCCGGCCTTGGCGCGGATCGAGGTCTTGGCGACGAAGCAGTCCTCGGGGATCTCCTCGAGGAACATGCTCGCGGGATTGCGCTGGGTCTTGCCGTACTGCATGCGCACCGCGGCGCGGCTGAGGTACAGTTCGCTCTTCGCCCGGGTGATGCCGACGTACATCAGCCGGCGTTCCTCCTCGTAATCCGATTGGCCCTGGCGTTCGAGCGGGAGCACGCCCTGCTCGACCGCGGCGATGAACACCACCGGGAACTCCAGGCCCTTGGCCGCGTGCAGGGTCATCAGGGTGACCTGGTCGGTGGCCTTGGCGCGGTCCTGGTCGACGGCGGTGACCAGCGCGACGTGGTCGAGGAAGTGCTCGAGGGTGGCCTGCGGATCGCCCTCCTTGAACTGCTCGGCGGCGGTGACGACTTCGCGGATGTTGGCGACGCGCTCGTGGCCTTCGTCGCCTTCGCCCTCGGCGAGGTAGAACTCCTCGAGACCGGTGAGGGTGATCACGCCCTCGACGCAGGCCGCGGGATTGCTCAGCGGCAGGGTGCGCAGCATGCGCCAGATGCGCATCAGATTGTTCAGCGGCGCGGCCGAGCGGCCGACCGCGACGCGCTCGATCAGCGCGTCGGTCATCAGGATCTCATGGAAGCCGACGCCCTCGTCGGCGGCGAGGTCGAACACCGCCTGGACCGCCTTGTCGCCGACGCCGCGCTTGGGCACGTTGGCGATGCGCTCGAAGCTGCCGCTCTCGCGCGGATTGATGAGCAGGCGCAGGTAGGCGAGCACGTCCTTGACCTCACGGCGGTCGTAGAAGCGCGTGCCGCCGACGATGCGGTAGGGCACGCCGCGCCGGCGCAGGCCGTCCTCGAGGATGCGCGACAGCGCGTTGACCCGGTAGAAGACCGCGATGTCGGCGAGCTTGCGCCCGCTCGCGCGCAGCCGGTCGATCTTGGCGGCGATCGCCAGGCTCTCGTCGACCTCGTCCTCGACCGCGGCCAGGGTGATCAGCGCGCCCTCGGGGTTGTCGGTGCGGATGGTCTTCTGCTTGCGTTTGGTGTTGTTCTCGACCACCGCCTGGGCGGCGCGCAGGATGGTCTTCGACGAACGGTAGTTCTGCTCGAGCAGCACGGTGCGGCAGCCCGGGAAGTCCTGCTCGAAGCGCAGGATGTTCTCGATGTCGGCGCCGCGCCAGCCGTAGATCGCCTGGTCGGGATCTCCGGTCGCACAGACATTGCCATGCGCGCCGAGCAGTTGAATCAGCCGGTACTGCGCGTGGTTGGTGTCCTGGTACTCGTCGATCAGCACGTAGGGGAACTTGGCCTGCCACTTCTTGCGCAGCTCCTCGTCCTCTTCCATGAGCCGCACCGGGACCATCAGCAGGTCGTCGAAGTCGAAGACGCACTCCTCCTTGGACAACGCGGCGTAGCGCTCCCATGCCTTCTTGGCCACCTCCTGGATCTCGTCGGTCGGCTGGACCTGCGCCGGCTTGACCATCTGGTTCTTCCAGGTGCTGATCTGCCACTGGGCCTTGCGCGGATCGAGCAGCTTGGGATCGAGATCGAGGTCCTTCCAGATGCGTTTGAACATCCGGCGCTGATCGTCCTCGTCGAGGATGGTGAAGGGATGCTGCATGCCGAGCCGGGCCTGCTCGAGCTTGAGCAGGCGCAGACCCGCGCTGTGGAAAGTGGTGATCCACGG
>JACDEC010000554.1:0-358 GCA_013816645.1 Planctomycetota bacterium | reverse complement strand
CCACGGCGTCTTCAGCCCGAGCAGGCGCTCGATGCGCTCCTTCATCTCGCCCGCGGCCTTGTTGGTGAAGGTGATGGCGAGGATGCGGTCGGGCCGGGTGCCGTGCTGGATGATGTTGGCGATGCGGTGGGTGATGACGCGGGTCTTGCCCGAGCCCGCGCCCGCGACCACCAGCAGCGGACCTTCCAGATGCGCGATGGCTTCGCGCTGCTCTGGGTTCATGTCCTTGAAGACGTCTACGGGCATGATTGCCCCGGTCCGGAGGTCCGGAAGTCCGGAAGTCCGGAAGTCTTGATGGGCGGTCGGCTGCGGTGGAACCGGGGCGCGGTGACGCCGGCACGACGGATCCCGTCTCTGC
>JACDEC010000098.1 GCA_013816645.1 Planctomycetota bacterium | reverse complement strand
CCGCTGGCGCAGCACCGCGGACGGCTCGTACCGCTGGTTCCTCGGGCGCGCGACCGCGGTGCGGGATGCTGCCGGCCGCATCGGGCAGTGGCACGGCACCACCACCGACATCCACGATCAACGCCGCCTGCGCGACGACCTCGAGTCCAGTCAGCGGCGACTGGCGCTGGCGCTGGAATCGGGCGGCCTGGGCATGTGGCATTCCGAGGCCCCCTTCCGCGGCGCCATCGCCAACGAGGCCTGCAAGCGCCACTATGGCCTCGACCCGAGCGACGAGTTCGGTCCCGACGGTTGGCTGGAGCAGGTCCACCCCGACGACCGCGCCGGCGCCGTGCAGGCGATCGCCGAGTCCACCCAGACCGGGCGTCCGCTCGACCTGCGCTACCGCGTTGCCGGGCGTGACGGCGTCGATCGCTACGTGCGCGTCGCCGCGCGGGTCACCCTGGATGACGAGGGCCGCCCGCGCCGCTTGGATGGCGTCACCATCGACCTCAGCGCCGAGCGCGAGCGCGCCGAGGTTTTCGCCCGCGCGGCCGATTTCGCGCGGCTGCTGTCCGAGTCCAGCGAACTGCTGTCCTCGTCGCTCGACTACCAGCAGACGCTGGCGAATCTCACCCGTCTCGTCGTGCCGCGGATGGCCGACTGGTGCGCGATCGACCTCGCCGACGGCGAGGGGCGGCTCAAGCGCCTGGCGGTGGCGCACGTGGATCCGGCGAAGGTCGCCCTGGCGCATGAGCTTTCGCGGCGCTGGCCCCCGGATCCGGCGCGCGATCCGAGCCACCGGGTTCTGCGCGGCGGTGCTGCTGAACTGGTCGAGGAGGTGCCTGATGAGCTGTTGGCCTCGCTGGCATTGGACGACGAGCATCTCGCGGTCCTTCGCTCGCTGGGCCTGCGCTCATGGATGATCGTGCCGCTGGTCGCCCGGCAGCGCCGCCTCGGGGTGCTTATCCTGGTCAACGAGGCGCGTAGCCGCAGCTTCACCCGCGACGATCTCGCCTGTGCGGAGGATCTCGCCCGGCGGGCCGGCATGGCGATCGACAACGCCAGCCTCCTCGCCGAGTCCGAGCGCGCGCGCAACGAGGCCGAAAGCATGCTCCTGGTCAACCGCAGCGTGGCGGGCGAACTCGACCGCGACCGCCTCCTGCAGACGGTCACCGACGCCGGCGTGCGCGCCACCGGCGCTCAGTTCGGGGCGTTCTTCTACAACGACATGGACGAGAAGGGGGGCAAGTACCTCCTCTATGCCCTGTCAGGCGCGCCGCGCTCGGCGTTCGACCAGTTCCCGCTGCCTCGCGCCACCGCCCTCTTCGGGCCGACCTTTCGCGGCGAGGGCGTGATCCGCAGTGGCGACATCCACCGCGACCCGCGCTATGGCCGCAACTCGTACGGCGGCATGCCGGCGGGCCACCTGCCGGTGGTCAGCTACCTGGCCGTCCCGGTCCGGTCGCGCAACGGCGAGGTGCTGGGCGGCCTCTTCTTCGGCCACGGCGAGCCCGACCGCTTCAGCGAGCACCATGAGCGCCTGGCGGTCGGCATCGCGGACCAGGCCGCGGTCGCGGCTGACAACGTCCGGCTCTTTCAGGGTGAGCGCGCCGCACGCTTGGCCCTGGCGTCGCACGCCGAGGACCTGGGCCGCGCCAATTCCGAGCTTGAGCAGTTCGCCTACATAGCCTCGCACGACCTGCAGGAGCCGCTGCGCACGGTGACGCAGTTCCTCGACCTGCTCGGCATGCGCTACGGCGAGCGGCTCGATGATCGCGGCCGGCAGTACATGCGCTATGCCTCGGACAGCGCCAGCCGGATGTACGATCTGATCAACGACCTGCTCGGCTTCTCGCGGCTGAAGCGGCGCGAGGAACTGCAGGACGTGGCGCTGGGCGTGATCGCGGCGGAGGTCGTCCAGGACCTCGCCGCCCAGGTGGCCGCGACGTCGGCGCGCGTCGAGATCGGCGCGCTGCCGACGGTGCCCGGCGAGGGCCCCAAGCTGCGTCAGCTGCTGCAGAACCTGATCGGCAACGCGCTGAAGTTCCACGGCGAGCGGCCGCCCGTGGTGTTTATCGATTCGGCCGCGGACGGGTCCGGCTGGACGATCACCGTGCGTGACAACGGCATCGGCATCGAGGAGCAGCATCACGAGCGGGTGTTTGAGGTGTTCCAGCGCCTCCATGGGCGCGAGCAGTACCCCGGCAACGGCATCGGACTGGCGGTGTGCAAGAAGATCGTCGAACAGCACGGAGGCCGGATCTGGGTCGAATCAGGGTCTGGGACGGGTGCCTCCTTCCGCTTTACCCTGCCGCGCGGCGGCCAAGAATCGACGTCTCCATGAACGCGCAGGCTGTCGCATCGATTCTGGTGGTCGATGACAATCCATCCGACGTCGAGCTCACGCGCGAAGCGTTCGCGCAGCAGCGTCTCCCCGTCAGCATTGCGGTCGCTGCCGACGGCCAGGCCGCGGTCGACTATCTGAGGCGGGTCGCGGCCGACGGCGCGCTCGAGCGGCCGTGCTTCATCCTTCTCGACATCAATATGCCTGGCATCAATGGGTTCGAGGTCCTGACCTTCGTCCGCACGCACCCCGCGTTCAGCACCATGCCGGTGCTGATGCTCACCACGTCGTCATCGCCGGGCGACCGCGCCCGGGCGCTGGCGGGGGGCGCCACCGAATACTTGGTCAAACCGCGCCGCTTCGGCGACCTGCTGGCGATGGTCGACGGCATGCGCAGCTACCTCCCGAGCGCCTGACCGCGATCGGCCTGCGTCGTGTCGGCCCTTCTAACTTTATCCGGCAGCCAGTCCGAAGGCATCGCCGCGCACCGCCAGGTTCCAGGTCGCTGCCAGCGGCCCGGTCGCTCATAGGTCAGACTCGATTTCCCGACCCTGAATTCCCGGCACTGGGCGTCAGGCCAGTCTGGCCCAGGTCCGCGCCGCAGAATTTGCAGTGCTTGGCGTCGGGATCGTGGCCCTGCCTGGTGCAACCGGGGCAGGCCTGGCCGCTGATCGGTTCAACGCGGCCTGCGCGCGCGATTTCGACCGACAGGATGCCGGTGGGGACCGCGATCACCCCGTAGCCCATGATCATCACCGCCGACGCCACGGTCTGCCCGAGCGGGGTTTTGGGGGTGATGTCGCCGAAGCCGACCGTGCACAACGTGACGATCGCCCAGTACATGCTGCGCGGGATGCTGTCGAAGCCGTTCTGGGGACCTTCGATCACGTGCATGAGCACGCCGACGATCATCACCACCACCGCGACGAAGCTCAGGAAGACGATGATCTTCGGCCGGCTGGCCTTCAGCGCGGCCATCAGCAGCCGGCTCTCGTCGAGGTAGCGCCCGAGCTTGAGGATGCGGAAGATGCGCAGCAGGCGCAGCACGCGCACCATCAGCAGCTGATGGGATCCCGGGAAGAGCAGGTCGAGCCAGGCGGGCAGCATGGCGAGCAGGTCGACCACCCCGAAGAAGCTGGTGGCGTAGCGCAGAGGCCGGCCGACCGCGGCGAGCCGCGCCAGGTATTCCAGGGTGAACAGTGCGGTGAACCCCCATTCGAGCATGCGCAGCTCGGCGCCGAAGCGGGCCTGGATGTCGGGCACGCTGCCCAGCACTACGGCCAGGGCGCTGAGCACGATCGCCCACAGCAGGATCAGGTCGAACATCCGGCCGGTCCAGGTGTCGGACTCGAAGACGATCTCGAAGAGCCGCTGCCGCCAGGGTGCCAGCGGGCGATCCTCGATGCCGGGGACGGCGGTCGACCCGGGAGGCGGTGTCGCTGTCGGCATGCCGTGGTTGTGCCGGTGGTACGCCTCCCTCAAGCCTGATCCGGCTGCGGAGCACGGCTGCGGGCGCGCACCGTCGGCGTCCGCTCCACGTTGAAGCCGTCGCGGCGATGCCGATGCTCCCCCGCGATGGCAATGGGGACACCTGGACGGCTGCTCGCGCTCGGCTTCGCCGGCGGCATCGTCGCAGGCGCGTGGCTGCTCATGCTGCCAGGGATCACTCGCGCGGCCGCGGCACCGCTCAGCGCCAGCGACGCGCTGTTCATGGCCACCTCGGCGATCTGCGTCACCGGGCTCGGCGTCCGCGATCTCCTCGACTTCAGCGGCTTCGGCCAGGCCATGCTGCTGCTGCTCATCCAAGTCGGCGGCATCGGCATCGTCACGCTCTCGAAGCTCACCCTGCTACGCGCCAGCCGCCAGCTGGGCCTGGGCGAGCGCGACCTGTTCGACGCCTCGTTCGGGCGGTTGCGCTACGTGTCGCCTCGGCAGGTGCTGAGCAGCACCATCGCCTACACCCTGGTCTGCGAGTGCTTCGGCTGCGCCCTGCTCGCACCGTCGTTCATCGCCCGGCACGGGGTCGCTGATGGACTCTGGGCAGCCGCCTTCCACAGCGTCTCCGCCTTCTGCAACGCCGGCTTCGGCCTGTGGCCGGACAACCTCATCGCCTACCAGGACGACCTGTGGGTGAATCTGGTGGTGATGGTCCTGATCGTCGCCGGCGGTCTCGGTTTCGTGGTCATCGGCGACACCCTGTCGTGGCTGCACCGGCGGCGGACGGTACCCAATGCCCGGCTCAGCCTGCACAGCAAGGTGGTGCTGCTGACCACCGGATGTCTGATCGCCGGCGGATGTCTGATCTTTCTGTGCCTGGAATCGCTCAACCCGACCGGACCGATGGCTGGGGATCCGTTGCGTGCCCTGTTCCTCTCGGTCACCGCCCGCACCGCTGGATACAACACCGTCGCCATCGGCGAACTCTGCTCGCCGACCCTCTTGGTGCTGATCCTGCTGATGTTCATCGGCGGTTCGCCGGGATCGACCGCCGGCGGCGTCAAGACCACGGCGCTGGCGGTCCTGGTGGCGACGGTGCGCGCGCGCGCGCGGGGCCGCCCGGAGACCGAGATCCTGGACCGTAGCGTCAGCGCCGGGGCGGTCGGCCGGGCGCTGGGCGCGGTAGCGATGATGGTCGCCGTGGTCATGGTCGGGACGGTCTTGCTGATCATCACCGAGAGCGGCATCGGCCCGCACAGCGCCCAACGCGCCCATTTTCTCGACCACCTCTTCGAAGTCGTCAGCGCCGTCTCCACGACCGGACTGTCAACGGGCATCACTCCCCGGCTCAGCGATCCGGGCCGGGCGGTCATCGAGCTCTGCATGTTCGTCGGCCGTCTCGGTCCGTTGCTGATGGCGGCGACCCTGTTCGCGCATACCCGCAGCGCCGACTACCGGCTGCCGCGCGAAGACCTGATCATCGGCTGAAAGGCATCCCATGGCGAAAAACGCGGCGAAATCATTCCTGGTCATCGGACTCGGCACCTTCGGGCATCAGGCCGCGGTGGCGTTGGCCCAGGGCGGCGCGACGGTCATCGCCGTCGACACCCGCCGGGAACGGGTCGAGGGGGTCGCCCACCTGGTCGCCAAGGCCGCCGCCACCGACGGCAGCAGCGAGGAGTCGTTGGAGGCGCTGGGCGCGTTCGACGTCGATGCGGCGATCGTCTCGGTCGGCGACTTCTTCGCGGTCACCGTCCTGGTCACCCATCTCCTGCGCAAACGCAAGGTCCCTCAGGTCGTGGTGCAGGTGAACTCGCAGCGCGAGGCCGAGGCCATCCGCGCGGTCGGCGCCACGCTCACCTGCTTCCCCGAGCGCGACTCGGCGCGCACCATCGTCGGTCACTTCCTCGAGGATCCGGTGCCTTACGAGCGCATCGCCATCGGCCACGACGCCGGGATCATCGAGATCGCCGTGCCGGCGGCGATGGTCGGCAAGACCCTGCTCGAACTCGACGTGCGGCGGCGCCATTCGGTCAATGTCGTGGCGATCAAAACGCCGCCGACCGAGGAAGGCCTGAGCGAACAGGTCTTGGTGATCCCGGATGCACGGTCGCCGCTGGTTGCCGGCCAGGTCCTGGTGGTGCTCGGCCACAACCGCCACATCGGCGCCTTCCACAAGGCCTTCGCCGTGCCTGGCTGACGGTCAGCCGGCGGGGTCGGCGACCAGGCGGATGGCGTCCTCGGGACAGGCCTGCGCGCACAATCCGCAGGCCCGGCAGGCGTCGGCGTTGGGCGTGAAGGCCTGCCGGCCGCGATGGATGAAGGCCTTCACCCGTCCCTTGAGCGACAGCCCGCCGCGCTCCTCGGGCCCCAGGGTGCCCAGCGCGAAGACCTGGTACGGGCAGACGCGGACGCAGTCCGCCTCGGCCGAGCAGCGGTCGCGGTCGATGACCGGACGGACGCGGCTGGGGGCGGGATCGCAGGCCATGACGCCGATCCTTGCGACGGGCGCGTCGGCGCCAGGGGGTGGCGCTTGAGCGCGGAGGCCGCTGGAGGTATCACGGCGGACCCCTGGAGTCGCCATGTCGTCTGCCTCGCCCCTGAAGGAACGCTATCCCGTCATCGAGCGCGTGCGCCAGGGCGCCCACATCGCCAGTCCCGAGGAGTACCGGCGGCTCTACGAGCGCTCGCTCAAGAACCCGGAAGGTTTCTGGGGCGATCTCGGCCGCGAGTTCCTGGCCTGGCGCCGGCCATTCGACCGGGTGGTCGACGCCGACCTGACCATCGGCTCGATCGCCTGGTTCAGCGGCGGCCAGCTCAACGTCAGCGAGAACTGCGTCGATCGCCACCTGCCCAAGCGCGCCGCCCAGGTCGCGATCCTCTGGGAAGGCGACGAGCCCGGCGACGTGCGCAGGATCACCTACGCCGAACTGCACGCCGAGGTCTGCCGCATGGCCAACGCGCTCGCCGCGCGCGGCGTGCGCAAGGGCGACCGGGTCGCGATCTATCTGCCGATGGTCCCCGAGGCGGCCTACGCGATGCTGGCCTGCGCCCGGCTGGGCGCGATCCACAGCGTGATCTTCGCCGGCTTCAGCGCCGAATCGGTGCGCGATCGCGTGCTCGACGCCGACTGCCGGGTGATCATCACCGCCGACGAGGGCCTGCGCGGTGGTAAGAAAGTCCCGCTCAAGCGCACCGTCGACCAGGCCCTGGCCGCCTGCCCGGCGGTGCACACCGTGTTCGTGCACAAGCGCACCGGCGTCGAGGTCCCGTTCAACGCGCCGCGCGACGTGTGGCTGGCCGAGGCGATGGGCCGCGAGCGCCCGTACTGCCCGGTCGAACCGGTCGACAGCGAGCACCTGCTCTTCCTGCTCTACACCTCGGGTTCGACCGGCAAGCCCAAGGGCGTCGCCCATTCCAGTGCGGGCTACCTGCTCTACGCCGCGCTGACCCACAAGTGGGTGTTCGACTACCGCGAGGGCGACGTCTACGCCTGCATGGCCGACGTCGGCTGGGTCACCGGCCACAGCTACATCGTCTACGGGCCGCTGTGCAACGGCGCGACCACCTTCATGTTCGAAGGCATCCCGACCTATCCCGACGCCGGGCGCTACTGGGACATGGTCGCGCGCCATGGGATCCACTCGTTCTACACCGCCCCGACCGCGATCCGCGCCATCGCCAAGGAAGGCGACGCGCCGGTCAAGAAGCACGACCGCTCGAGCCTGCGCGTACTCGGCTCGGTCGGCGAGCCGATCAATCCCGAGGCCTGGCGCTGGTACTACGAGGTCGTCGGCGAGGCCCGCGCCGCGATCGTCGACACCTTCTGGCAGACCGAGACCGGCGGGCACATGATCACCCCGCTGCCTGGTGCGCACGAACTCAAGCCGGGTTCGGCGACCCACCCGTTCTTCGGCGTCGAGCCCGCGGTGCTCGACGAGAAGGGCAACGAGCTGATCGGTAACGAGGTCTCGGGCATCCTCGCCTTCAAGCGTTCCTGGCCCGGCATCGCGCGGACCATCTACGGCGATCACGAGCGCTTCGTGAACACCTACTTCAAGCCCTACCCCGGCTACTACTTCACCGGCGACGGCTGCCGACGCGACGCCGACGGCTGCTACTGGATCACCGGCCGGGTCGACGATGTCATCAACGTCAGCGGCCACCGCATGGGCACCGCCGAGGTCGAGAGTGCGCTGGTCGCCCACCCCGCCTGCGCCGAGGCCGCGGTGGTCGGCTATCCCCACGAGATCAAGGGCGCCGGCATTTTCGCCTATGTGATCCTCAAATCCGGCTTCAGCGAGTCGCCAGAGCTGATCAAGGCGCTGCGCGACAAAGTGCGCGAAGTGATCGGCCCGATCGCCACCCCGGACAAGATCCTGATCACGCCCGGCCTGCCCAAGACCCGCTCGGGCAAGATCATGCGCCGCATCCTGCGCAAGGTCGCCGCCCAGGAGACCGACAACCTCGGCGACATCTCGACCCTGGCCGACCCGTCAGTGGTGCAGGCGCTGATCGAGAAGCGCAAGGCGCTCGGCGCTTAGCGATCGCCAGCAGTTGCTAGAGTGGAACATGTCGGTGTTCGCCCGGCCGCGCGTTGCGCGCGTTGGCGAGGATGGCCGCGGCGATGCCCGGTCCGTGTTCCCAGATCGCGGGAACCAAGCCGAGCACGCGTTCCTGGCGTTGGCTGCGCGGCCACAGCCAGGCGCGCAGCGCGCCGTAGGCTGGTAGGTCCTCGCTGCGGCGGCGCCCCCGCGCCAGGCTTAGGCGCAACCGTTGGGCTTCGCGTCGCACCCGGACGATGCCGGCATCGCGGCGCCGGCGCGCGTCGTCGGGCAGCGTCAGGCCTTCGACACGATCGATCGCCGCATCGAGCGCGCTGAGTTCGCTGTCCCCGGGCGGGACCAGCACCGGCGCCGGGGCGGTCGCACCGACGTCGCGCGGATCGATGCCCCAGTGGGCCAGCGCGCGCTCGACCCGATTGGGCAGCAGGGTGAGCGAACAGCGAGGGACCAGCAGGGGCCGCGGAACGCCGAGCGCTGCGTACACCGGGGCGATGGCGGCGTGGTAGGCGATCTCGCCGGGTCCGCCCAGATAGACGGCAACTGGTAAGGCGGCCTGCTGCAGGGCCGGCCGCAACGCGGCGCCGGGGCTGAGATCCTCGGGGGCGCTGGCGTGCAGCGCGCGCGCGTCCGTTGGCGTGAGCGCGACACGGCCAACGCGGCGATCGGCGAACCACGGCGGGTTGTCCAGGGCGCCGAAGGGATCGCTGCCGCGCGCCTGCAGCTCGGTACGGCGTTCGGCGAGCGGCGACCTCGGCCATGCGTCCAGCGAGCGCTGCGCGGCGTCGCTCCAC
>JACDEC010000097.1 GCA_013816645.1 Planctomycetota bacterium | reverse complement strand
CAGGGCCTGTTCGTCGTGGATTCGTCGCGCGGCGTCGTCACCGGCAACCGCTGCGCGGGCAACGGCCGGATACCGACGAGCTGGCTGTTCGGCGCCCAGATCGCCCTGCAGAACACCGACACCACCGAGGTTGTCGGGAATCGCCTCACGGTACCCGCGGTGGCATCCCACGGCGTGGTGCTCATGCAGCAGGATCGCGGGACGCACCTCTGCACCGACAACCTGGTTCGCGACAACGATATCGACTTCCTGGGCAGCGCGGGCGTCTGCGGGGCGGCCGCCGATTCCGCCGCCGAGCGCATGATCGGCAATCGCTTCGACGGCAACCGCTACCGGGCGCGGGAGAGCGTCGACCAGCACTGGGCCTGGGCAGGCCGGTCCATGGATTTCGTCGCCTTCCAGGCCGCTGGTCAGGAGCGATCGGGCAGCTTGGTCATCGACGCCGGTCGTTGACGTCCGACGCGCTCAGAGCGCGACGACCGCATCGATCTCGACGCGCCCGCCCTTGGGCAGCGCCGAAACCTGCACGGTCGCGCGCGCGGGGAAGGGCGCCTCGAAGAAGCTCTCGTAGACCGTGTTGACGACCGCGAACTCCCCGAGATCGACGAGGTAGACGGTCAGGCGCAGCGCCTTGGTCAGGCTGGTGCCGGCTTCGCGGCAGACCGCCTCGAGGTTGCGCAGCGCCTGCTCGGCCTGCGCCACCGTCCCGTCACGCAGCTGGGTGTTGGCCGGGTCGAGCCCGAGCTGACCCGAGCACCAGAGCAATCCTCCGTGGCGCACGGCCTGCGAGTACGGGCCGATGGCGGCCGGGGCGTCGGGAGAGTTCACGGTGGTGCGCATGCGTGGGTTCTCGCCGGCGCCTGCCGAGCGCAAGCGGTGGCGACGTCGTGGAGGTCCGTGGAGAACTGGGCTGTTCGCCGCATGACACGGCGAGCGGCATTGCTAGGGTCCCGGTTCAGGAAGGACGGGACGTGGTCAAGCTGGGCCCCAACGAGCTGTGCTGGTGCGGCAGCGGCACGAAGTACAAGAAGTGCCACCAGCACGCCGACCTCGTCGCCGGTCTGCGCGGGGAACCCGGCCTAGCGGCGGCGAGCGCGGCCAAGCCGGCGCTGATCACCAATCCCCGGCCGGTCCGGCCGCACCCCACCACCCCGCGGCGCACCGTGCCGCCGCACATCCAGCGGCCCGATTACGCGCTGACCGGCAAGCCCCAGGGCCCGCGATCGAAGACCCTGGTCAAGTCGCACGAGCAGATCGAACGCATGCGCCTGGCCTGCAGCGCGGTGCGAACCGTGCTCGAGCGCGCCAAGGCCGCGATTCGCCCGGGCATCACCACCGATGAGATCGACGCCATCACCCATCAGGCCTACATCGACCTCGGCGGGTACCCCAGCACGCTCAACTATCACGGCTACCCCAAGAGCCTGTGCACCTCGGTGAACGAGGTGATCTGCCACGGCATTCCCGACCTGCGCCCGCTCGAAGATGGCGACATCGTCAACCTCGACGTCACGATCTTCCTCAACGGCGTCCACGGCGACATGTCCGAGACCGTGCTGGTCGGCGACGTCGACCAGGAATCGCGTGAGCTCGTGCAGGTCACCCACGAATGCCTGATGCTCGGCATCAAGACGGTGCGCCCGGGATCGCCGATCCGCGACATCGGCAAGGCCATCCAGGTCCATGCCGAGGCTCGAGGCTACAGCGTCGTGCGCGCCTTCGTCGGTCACGGCATCGGCGAACAGTTCCACATGGACCCGCAGGTCCCGCACTACTACGACGCCAACGCCCGTGGCGAGTGCCTGCCCGGCATGACCTTTACCATCGAGCCGATGATCAACCTCGGCAACTGGGGTCACGTCACCTGGGATGACGGCTGGACCGCGGTGACCGCGGATCGCCGGCGCAGCGCCCAGTTCGAGCACACCATCCTGGTCACCGAGCGCGGCGTCGAGATCCTCACCGCTCCTTGAAGGGCGCAAGCAGGGGGACCGGGCGGGTTTCGATCTCGGTCGAGGTCAGGAGCGGCGTCCCGTTCCCGTCGTTGTGCATCCCGGCCGCGGTGGAACGACCGCCGACGATCTGCTTCAGGGCTTCGACCTGCCCGCGCAGGAGCCGGGTCTGGCCGGCGAGTTCGGCGCTGATTCCCGAAGCCTGCTCGGCGCCCGCCGCGTTCTCCTGGGTGACCTGATCGATCTGACGCAGCGCGCGGACCACCTGTTCGATGCCCTGGCTGACTTCCTGCGCCGAACTGGCGATCTCGCCCATCAAGCGGCCGACGCCTTCGCTGCCAGCCGCCATCTCGTTAACCAGGGTCTGGACCGTGGCGGAGAGGTCCACGCCGCGGCTGGCGCTGGCGATGCCCGAATCGATGAGCAGGGCGGTATTGCGCGCAGCCTCGTTGGTGCGGTTCGCGAGATTGCGCACTTCCGCGGCGACCACCGCGAATCCCCGGCCCGCGTCGCCGGCGCGGGCGGCTTCGATCGCGGCATTCAAGGCGAGCAGGTTGGTCTGGAAGGAGATCTCCTCGATGGTCTTGACGATCTTCGCGGTCTGATCGCTCGCCGATTTGATGCTGATGATGGCGCCGCCGAGCTCCTTCATCGCCGTCGAACCGCGCTCGCCGGCGGCGCGGGACTGGGACGAGAGCTCGCTGGCGCTGCGGGTATTGAGCGCGGTCTGTTGCAGCATGGCGGTCATCTCGGCGAGGCTGGCGCTGGTCTCCTCGGTCGCGGCTGCGCTGCGGGCGGTCCCGTTGGCCACATTCCTGGCGCTGCCCGCCATGCTGGTCGACGCCGCATCGGTGCGATCGACGCAGGCGACCAGGTCGGAAGCGATGTGCGAAAGGGAGCGATTGACGCCGCGGATGATCAGCGCGGTCGCCACCAGTCCGAGCGTCAAGGCGACGCCGAGCGCGATCGCGATCCCGAATCGGGTTGCGCCGGCGACGCTGCCGGCGTCGCTGATGATGTTGCCGACGACTCCGCGCGCTTGGGCGTTGTCGCTGGCGATGCGCTTCGCCTCCTGCTGATTGGTGCGGTTGGCGATGACCAGGAGGTCGCGCTCCTTATCGATGCGCGCGGCTTCCCCGCTCGCGTCGTCGGCCGCTTTGGCGATCATCCGTTCCTGGGCGACGCCCTGGGTGATATCCCGGCTGAGCTGGACGATGGCCAGGAGTTCTCCGGTGTCCGAGACCAGTCCCTGCCAGACCGTGGCGTAGGTCGCCCCGGCCAATTCCGTCTGGCGCATGATGCGGCAGACGGTGCGCAACCGGCGGACGTCGACGAGTCGATTCTTGGCGCGATTCTCGGTTTGGGCGATCTGAATCAGCGACTCGAACTGAGCGGACAGGTCTCCGGGCAGCGACAAGCCCGCGGGTGTCGCGCCGTCCTGCTGCCCGACCGTGGAATGCCGTGCCTGCCACAGGCCTTTGCCGTCGCGTAGGAACAGGGCGACTCCCGAGCGCAGATCCTGGTCGAGGAAGCGCACCGCTGCGCCATCGACGAGGTAGCCGCAGAGGAAGAAGGCGACGTCCTGTCCCTTGGTCGTCTTCATCAGGGCCAACGAACCGAGCACCAGTTCTCCGGTGATCCGATCGACGCCTCTGCTCAAACGGTTGTCGCGGATCGCCGCTCGGAGCAAGGAGAGCCCGGACATGTCCAGGCCGACCAAGCCATCGCGATTGGACTCCACCACCTTGCCCGAGAGGTCGCCCTGGCGTCCGATCATCGCGTAGAAGTCAGCCCCGGCGGATGCGACCAGCGACTCGGTGACATCGGTCAGCGCTGACCGCTGTTCCTCGGCGGTGCCATCGACAGGGGGACCGCCATGGTCCGCACCGGCAGCGGCGATGAAGCCAGCGGCGTTGTCGCGGACGTCTGCCGACTTGATCACCGCGTCGGCGAGGAACTTGGCGTTGTCGAGCCTGCGATCGAGCAGCCGGAGCATGGTTTCGGCGAGCGCATCCATGGCGGCGGCGCGTTCGCGTTCGGAGGCGACCCTGGCTTGGTCGATCAACTGGCGCATGCCGCTGGTTTCGCTGCCCAGTCGAGCAGCCATGGCCCCCAATCGATCGCTGCTCTCGCCCGATGCGACCAGTCGCCGGCTTAGGTCATCGGCGCTGGCCGAGACCTCGGTCATCCCTGGACCGACATCGGTCACGCGTTTGGCCAGCAGCGTCGATCCCCACAGGGCGATGGCGCCGACGATGGCCATGCCTGCGAGCAGGCCGGCCACCATCAGCGAGAGCTTGGTTCGAATCGATGCGTGGAGACCCATTGATGCTTCTGTCCGCCGAGCCGCTATTCGAAGAAGGCCTCGGCAGCGAGCTTCCAGTTCGGGTCGGCGCCGCCATGCCAGCGCTTCAGGATCTCCTGGTAGCGCGGCGATGCCTTGGCGCGCCCGATCGCGGCGTCGAGCAGCTTGGACAGGTCGGCATCCTCCGAGCGGGTGACCGCCGAGTAGATGTACGGACCGATCGGCTTGTCGAAGGCGTAGATCCTGGCGGCCCAGCGTTCCGAGTCGTTGGCGACCCACCAGATGATGCCCAGGTCGATCACTCCCGCGTCGACCTCGCCCTCGGCGAGCATCTTGTAGATGACGGGCATCTCGTCGATCTGCAGGAGTTCCTTCACGGCGATCAGTCCAGCCGCCTTATCGAGGACCGCGGCTTCCGTGGCCGCCTTCGGGAAGCTGTGTTCGAGGTCGGTCTTGCCGTCATCGGCAGGGACATAGACGCCGCAGCGACGCAGCGCCCGGCGCACGGCCGGATCGTTGATCACCACCACCCGCTTGTCGGCCAGCGACGCGACCTTGGCGGTCACCGCTTTACCAGGTCCGCCATCCTTTTCCTGGCAGCAGATCACCGGCCCGGTGTCGAGGTACGACCGGGTATAGGCGACATCGAAGGTGGCATAGAGTTGGGCGGGAATCACCGCCGAGAATGCGGTGTGGTATTTGCCGTTGCGCAGCTCCTGGATGATCTGCGCCCATTCCTGGTTCACGATCTCGGGCTGGACCTCGCGGCCGAGGTCCTTGCTCAGTTCCTCGCACACGAGTTGGGCGAGCTCCACCTCGAGGCCGACCTTCTTGCCCTTCTGGATGAAGCTCAGGCCCTCGAAGCCGAGGTACATGCCCATGCGGATCCGCCCGTCCTGCTTGATCTGGGTCAGGGCCGCGGATTCGGCGGTCAGCGCCGCGCTGGTGGTCACGGCGCCCAGGCAGAGCGACAGCAGCAGACGAGGAAGGACCTGGTAGTTCATCGGTGGAAATCCTGAGCGTTGCGGGAGGGGACGGCAGTTACTCCATAACGCATGATCGCCTGGAGTGTCAAGGGTCAGCACATCCCAGGACCCTGTACAGCGACGCATCAGTTGACTCGGCTCTCTGGTCAGCCGCGGTCCCCCGGTTCTCCTCGACAGCGCGCGTGATGTCGGGAGAGGGGCCCGAGGCCAGTCTCCGCGAGGCCGTCTCGCCTGCGCCTGGCGCAGCCTGCCTGGTCCTGACATCGGATGCGGGCATGACTTCGGCTACCGCGGTCTTGTTGCGCGTGGATTGCGTAGCTGGTGTCGGAGCGGGACGCTGACGGACGACGCCTTCGACCAGTTGGCTCATCTCATCGACCTGGCCGAGCAGCGAGCGCGCCTGCGCCGCGAGTTCCTCGCCGATCGCGGCGCCTTCCTCGGCGTTGGCGGCGCTGCTGCAGGCGATGCCATCGAGTTCGCGCGCCGCCGTGGTCACGTGAGCGATGCCTTGGCCGATCTCGCGAGCAGAATTGGCGATCTCGCCGATGAGGTCGTTGATCCCGCGGCTGGAGGACGCCGAGGCGCTGACTACGCCGGAAACGCGGCTGGAGAGCGCGACGCCCGCTTCGACGCTCTTCATCGACGATTCGATGAGGTCGGCCGTCTGTCGCGCCGCTTCGCTGGCGCGTTGCGCCAGATTCCGCACTTCTTCCGCGACCACGGCGAAGCCCTTGCCGGCGTCGCCAGCGCGGGCCGCCTCGATGGCGGCGTTGAGCGCCAGCAGGTTGGTCTGGAACGCGATTTCATCGATGGTCTTGATGATCTTGGCGCTCTGATCGGCGAAATTCTTGATCGCCAGCATCGCCTGGGTCAGTTCGACCATCGCCGCGGCGCCCTTCTCGCTCTGGGCTCGCGAATCGGCAGCCATGCCGCGCGCTGTCTGCGAACTCTGCGCGGTGCGGCTGATCATCGACGACATCTCTTCGAGGCTGGATGAGATCTCCTCGATCGCGGCAGCGCTGCGGTTGGTTCCGTCGGCGAGCGCATGCGAGGAGCCCGCCACCTGGGCGGCGGCATTGCCGAGTTGATGGGTGCTCGCGGTGAGCGCGTGGTAGATCGTGCGGAACGTGCGCTCGAAGCCCGCGCCGACGGCCAGCGTCACCGACAGCAGCGTCACGATTGCCAGCGCCACCACGATCAGCATGGACCGGATCCAGGTGGTCAGCAATGACCGCGCGTACTGCTCATCCGCAGTGATGCGGTCCTTGGCGAGCGCCACGACCCGGTCGATGCCCAGGCGGTGCTGATCGTAGGCGGCGGTAACCGGCCCCTGCAGGACCGCGAGTGCCTTGGCGCGCTCGCCGGACTTCAGCGCTGGCAGGTAGTCGCGCTCGACCAGTTGATAGAAGCGTACGACGGGATCATAGGCATCCACCAGCAGGGTGCGCTTGAGTTCGTCATCGGCCAATGCGCCCTGCCAGAACTCGTGCTGCTGGTCGTACTCCGCGTGCAACCGGATCAGGTCGTTCTGAAGACGCGCGGATGCGGCGGCATCAGGCGCATCGAGCATGCGCGTGACCACCAGGAACGACTCGATGATGGAGCTCGGCGGCGGCAGCACGTCGGCGATGACGTCCTTTCCCTGGACGAGCCGATGATAGACGGGGCCGTTGACCTTCAGCTCGAGGATCATGGCCAGACTGATGGCCGCGACCGAGGCGACCACGGCGAGCGACACGCAGACCAGCGCCAGCATCTTGGCGCGTACGGATCTCGGCAGGATCATGTCGATGGCTCCGACGGGCGCACGGTTGTCGGTGACCGTAAGTGCGCAGCTGTTCCCTGCTAGAGGCAATGGCGTTTAGCAACGGCGGTCATCGCTTTTCCTCCTTCCGCCCTTTGCGGCGGCGGAACTGATTTTGTCCCGCATTTTGAGGTCATGTGGCCGCTCCGAGGTTCGCCGGCAACTGCGCCCGGGACGTCGCCGGGCACGATTCTGCCAGAGGTAGCGGATGCTGACTCGCCAGGATTGGACCGCCTCTTCGAGTCCACTGACGGCCGCCGCCATGAGCAATGCCACCGAGGTGACCGCGAGCTTGCGGTTGAAAATAACGGGGCTTTCGGCGATTCCCTCGGCCGGAGTCCACTTCGGATCGACGCTGGGCTGCTGCCGAATCTCGTCGGCGTAGACGGCTCGTGCTTGGCCTTCGAGTTCTCCCTGCATGAGCCAGAAGAGCATCAGGGAGCACACCTCTTGTTGCACCATCTGCTTCGAGCGGCCCGGCAAGGCGTCGAGGCCATGCCAGCCCTTGGCTTCGCGGTAGGCCGTCTCGATCCCCCATCGCCGCTGGTAGAGGTCTGCAGTGGGCCAAGCGCTGAACGTCGCCATACCCAACCACGTGGCAGCCAGGTGCCGACCGTGTTCAAAATACTGTTCGTGAAGAGCGTGCGGTCGAAGATGCCCATGAGGGCCAACCGCGATTTTTCAGAGCAATGTCAAGCGCTTATTCCGGAAATCTTCCCTCCCGAGGAGATGCAGCCGGGCTCATGCCGCCTTCTTTTTCGTCGTTTTCTGTCGGCACTGGGTGCAGGCGAGCGTGAGGAGTCGGTCGGGCAGGGTGGCTTCGCGGGAGTTGTGGGTATGGTCGTGCTTGCTGCGGTTTCGGCGGTTGGTGCGCCAGCAGAACTCGGCGGCGTAATCGGGGAGATGCCGCAGGCAGTAATTGCGGTGTGTTCCAAGGAGCCAGCGGTTGAGATTGCTGATCGCGCGATGGACGAGTGGCCACTGGAGTGATGCGCGCTGCTTGCCGGGGCTCTTGATGGGATCGTGGTCATAGCCTTTGTCGCCAATGCCGCAGTAGCCCTTCCAGTTGTCGGTGAGCAAGCGAGAGCCAGTCCGGATCTTCTCCAAGATCATGCCGTGCAACGAGTTGGCATTGGCGGCAGCAAGGACATCGACGTGGACAAAGCCGCTGATGTCCGACGCGCGCTGCTCGACGGCGACACCGATGACGCGCTTGGTGCCGCGTGATCGTCCGACGCCGTGCCGGCCATCACCATGGCCGCCGACATACGCTTCGTCGACCTGCACGACGCCCTCGAGGGCGTAAGATCGATCATGATCGGCCATCGCACGACGCAGGAGGCGCAGCAACCGAGCGGCGGTGTCGTAGTGGCACCCGAGGTGCTTGCTCAACGCCATCGCGGAGATGCCCTGCTTGTCCGTCATCAAGTAGACCGCGAGGAACACCTTCGGCAGCGGTAGCTTGGCGTGCCCGAAGATCGTCCCAGATGTGATGCTCGATTGGCGACGGCACGTGCGATTCGCGCACTGCAAGACGCGTCGCGTGCGCAGACGATGTCGCTCGTGCCCACCGCACTTCAGGCACTTCCAACCCTGAGGCCATCGCCTGGCGATGATCCCCTCGAGGCATGCGTCGGTGGTCGCGAACTTCGCTGCAAACTCTGGCAGGGTGAGCGATTGGTACGGCATTTGCCGACTCCTCGTAGGGCCAATATTGACCCATTGCGAGAACTCGTCAAGAGCGGCTGCATCTCTTCGGGAGGGAAGATTCCGGAAATTTATGGCGCAAAGACCGGGACGGGAGGCGGTTGCGCTGGTTGCTAAACACCATTGCTGCTAGGGGATCTCAGCAGCCAGTGAGCCTCAGTAGGGCCCCTAGCTAGTTGCCTGCCAATCCGCGTCTGCGGCGGCCATGCGAGTCCCTTGTTGACTCCCCGACCCATTCCCTGCAATCCAGGCATGCCGCTGCCCTTCGATTCCGATCCCGTCCTCGATTCACTGCAGGACGAACTGCGGATGAACCTTTCGGCGCTCAACGACCTGTTTCACCCCGTCTACCCCAGCGACCCCAAGCGC
>JACDEC010000553.1 GCA_013816645.1 Planctomycetota bacterium | reverse complement strand
CTCGATTCCACCCGACGGGCCTCGACGCACACCCGGCGGAACAAATCTCGGCACATCTTCTCGCTGAGCTTGCCTCGTGCCTGGGTCAACGCCGATGGCGTCGGAGCGCCACCGTTCCAGCCGAAGACCCGATGCATGTCCGCAAAGACGTCACGCAGAGCGGCCCGGTATCCCTTGTTGCCGAGCGCCACCATGTTCATCACCGTCAGCAAGGTCTGCAGTGGGCCAAGCGCTGAACGTCGCCATACCCAACCACGTGGCAACCAGGTGCCGACCGTGTTCAAAATACTGTTCGTGAAAAACCTGCAGTCGAAGGTGCCCATGAGGGCCGACCGCGATTTTTCAGAGCAATGTCAAGCGCTTATTCCGAAATTTTTGGTGCAAAGACCGGGACGGCAGGCGGTTGCGCTGGTTGCTAAACGCCATTGTGGCTAGTGGGGAGTCGGCTGTATGGCGTCGTGCGCTGGGACTCAGCGATCCCGGCACGCCGCGACGAAGCGCGCGATGTGCGCGCGGTCCTTGATCCCCGGAGTGCTTTCCACCCCGCCCGCGGTGTCGACCGCCCACGGGCGCAGCGCGGCGATGGCGGCGGCGACGTTGTCGGCGGTGAGGCCGCCGGCGAGCATCACCGGCTTGCCGAGATCGCGACCGGCGAGCAGGCGGTGGTCCCAGGCGGTTCCGGTCCCGCCCGCGCCCGAATCGAGCAGCGCCACGTCGCAGGGGTAGCCTGCAGCGGTCGCGAGATCCTCGGCCCCGCGCATCGCGAAAGCCTTGATCACCGGCAGGCGCGCGCGCAGCCGCGCGGCGAGTTCAGCGGGCTCCGCGCCATGCAGCTGCACGGCCTGGCAACGCGTGCGTCGCAGCCAGTCCAGGATGTCGTCCGCGCGCGCGTCGGCGACCAGCAGCACCGGGCACACCGGCGGCGGCACCAGGGCGACGAGTTCGGCAGCGCGTTCGATGGTCAGTTTGCGCGGCCCGCGCGCGAGGTTGAAGCCGATCGCATCGACCCCGAGTTCGAGGCAGGCGCGCACGTCCTCGGGACGGGTGACTCCGCAGATCTTGATTCGCGTCATGGGTGGTCCGGTCTGCTGCGTCGCACCGGCCGTCAGACTTCCGGACTTCCGGACTTCCGGACTTCCGGACTCATTTGCCTTGATACAACCGCAGCGCGAGGATTTCCGGCAGTCCCGCGGTGCGGATCTTGTTCGCCGCCGAGTCGATATCGTAATCGACGCGCTTGATCGCGACCAGCTTGCTCTCGCTGTCGAGCAGGGCCCAGCTCGCCTTGTTGTTCTCGTCGCGCGGCTGGCCGACCGAACCGGCGTTGACGATCACCGCGGCTTCCTCGTCCACCGGGATCTCGGGGTCGAGGGTGTAGGTGATGGGATCGGTGTCGAAGAAGCCGACGGGCACGTGGCTGTGGCCGAGGAAGCCGAGCGAGGCGCCGAGCTTCTTGAGCGCCTCGAAGGACTGCTGCGCGTCGAACACGGTCTGGATGTAGTTGAAGGCTTCGGGCTGGTGGAAGGTGCCGTGGGCGACCGCGAAGTGCTCGTAGGTGATGGTCAGCGGCAGGTTGGCGAGGAAGCTCTTCTGCTGGTCGGTCAACTGGTCGCGGGTCCACAGCGCCGCCGCCTTGGCGTAGGCGTTGAAGCAATCGATCGACAGTTTGCCGACCGCGGCCCAGTCGTGGTTGCCGGCGATCACGTCGCAGCCCATGCCCATGATCGTGTCCAGGCACTGCGCGGGTTCAGCGCCGTAGCCGACGATGTCACCGAGGCAGACCACCTTGTCGACGTTCTCGCTCTTGATCGACGCCAGCACCTGGGTGAGGGCTTCGGTGTTCCCGTGGATGTCGCCTAGTAACGCGTAACGCACGTAGAACCCTTAGCAGTCATGGGATATCCTGCCGCTTGAAGACGGCGAGACCGACCAGGAGACAACCTGCACAGTAGAGGACAGCGTAGAGACAGGCGGTGCCACAGTAGGTCCAGGACAGGCGCTGTCCAGGAAGCTGGAGCGCGTCATCGATGTTGAACGCCGCCAGGGCCGGGACCAGTACCGCGCCCATGATGTCCAGCCCGGGGAGCAGGTGGCCAAGCACGAACAGGGCGAAACAGGCCAGGATGTTGGCAATCAGGGGCAGGCGCAGGGCCAGGACGGCGGCCAGGCAGGTCAGGATGGCGGTATGGGCCAGGCTGAGCAGGTGGGCGGCGATCACCGCATCCCAGGGCACGCTCAGGCCCTGGGTCAACGACCCATGGTCGTGGTTGTCCCCCAGATCCTCGAATCCGGTGTACAGCGCCAGCCCAAGCGCGGCGGCGTGCGCCAGGGCGACCACCGCCAGCGACAGGACGACCACCAGCCAGATGCCCAGCGCCTTGCCGAGCAGGAAGCTGCCGCGGGGCATCGGCTTGGCGAACAGGGTCAGGGCGGTACGGCTGGCGAGCTCCTCGTGGATGGCGGTGGAGGCGCCGACCACGGCCAGGAACAGGCCGTTGAGCACGCCAACCGCCACCCCAGCGGTGCACAGCATGCGGATCCGGTCCTGGGTCTCGAAGTTGAACATGCCGAACACGTAGCTGAGGACGACCAGGACCACGGCGATGAGCGTGGTCAGCCAGGTCAGCGGCTGGCGCAGACCGTCGGCGACGGTCATCCGGGCAAGAGCGATCACGGCCATGGCTGGGCATGTAAGCGCCGGCGGCGCCGTGCTTCAAGCGTGTTTGTCGCCCCGGCCCTCGCGCCTGCCTCGGCCGGGGCTCAGCTCGAGCTCAGCTCGAGCTCAGTTCGAGCTCAGTATGAGCTCACCAGGGCCACAGGCAGCGCAGGGT
>JACDEC010000552.1 GCA_013816645.1 Planctomycetota bacterium | reverse complement strand
CGGGATCACCGACCGCGCGCCGCGCCGGGCGGTGTTCGCCGCCGGCTGTTTCTGGTGCGTCGAAGGCGTCTTCGAACGGCTGGCCGGGGTGCTCGACGCCGAGAGCGGCTACGCCGGCGGCAGCACCGACACCGCCGACTACGAGAGCGTCTGCGGCGGCGACAGCGGTCACGCCGAAGTGGTGCGCGTCACCTACGATCCGACCCGGATCACCTTCGGCGAACTGCTGCGCGTGTTCTTCGCCACCCACGATCCGACCCAGCGCGACCGCCAGGGACCCGATGTCGGAACCCAGTACCGCTCGTCGGTGTTCTGGGTGGACGAAGCGCAGCGCGCCGCCGCCGAGGCCTACCTGCGCCAGCTCGAGGCCGCCAAGGTGTTCCCGCGGCCGATCGCCACCCGGCTCGAGCCCCTCGAGGTGTTCCACAGCGCCGAGGGCTACCACCAGGACTACGTGCGCAAGCATCCCGAGAATCCCTATATCCGCGCCCACGCCCTGCCCAAGGTCGCCAAGCTGGCGTCGCTGTTCCCCGAGCGGCTGAGCGGCTGAGCGGCTGAGCGACGCTCAGCCCGAGGACGACATCACGGTCGCGTCATGCGCCAGGGGCGTGGTCCGGGCGCGCGCGGCGTCGACCGCCCGCAGGATCGGCATCACCTGGCGCAAGAACCGGGTCACGCGGTTGTCGGTGGACTGCGTGTACACCACCAGGACGTGCTCGGGCAGGTTGCGCGGGACCACGACCACCTGCTGCGCCTGCGCCGTCCTGCCCACCCGGTCGGTCGCGGTGGCGAGAACCAGGTACACGCGACCGCCGCCCGAGCTCGAGCGTTCGGCGCGCAGAAAGAGCGCTCCCGGTGCCCCTGCCGCGTCGACCACGATCACCGCATCCGGGTCGCTGTCGCCAGGACCGCTGACCGGCTCATTCTGGCTGACGTCGAGCGACAGGTCGGTGAGCCCGGCCGGAGCCGCGGCGGTGACGCTCAAACCGACATCGCACATCCGATGGTTGGGCGGCCACAGGCTGACGATCGCGACCCCGCACGACACGGTCGGAGGCGCAGCCACCCGCACCACCACCCGACGCTGGACGCTGCCGGTATGTCCGGCCGCATCGGTGACCGAGTAGGTGATCGGATAGGTGCCGGCGACCGCGGTAGCGACGCTGCCGGTGACGACGATCGCTGCGCTGATGTCGCCATCGCAACGATCCACGGCGGTGGCACCCGGATCCACGAACGATGTGCCGGCGTCGAGTTCGACGACCGCCGCCCCGAGCAGGGCGACGACCGGCGCGGTGGTGTCGACCACCACCACCGTGCGGCTCAGCGAGGCGACATTGCCGGCCCGATCGGTAGCGGAGTAGGTGCAGATCGTGGTCGCGCAGCGGCTGGTGTCGACGCTCGGGCCGACGGTGATCGAGCCGGACAGGTCGCCATCGACCGCGTCGACCGCCGTCGCACCAGGATCGCTGAAGGTATCGCCGCATTCGACAACGACATGGGCCTCGCCCAGCAGGACCATCGCCGGCGCGATCCGATCGGACACGTCCACCGCGACGATGAACACCTCGCTGGTCAGGCCGCCGTCGTTCACCGTGACCGCGACTGGCAGGATGCCGAGGAATCCCCGAGCCACGGTCAGCGAACCGCCGTTCACGGCGTAGTCGCTGCCGGCCAGCACGCTGAGCGTGAATGCGGCGGGGAAAGCGCTGTCAGGATCGTGCACGGTCAGCGCGGACAGCGACAGCTCCAGCGTGCCACCGGGTTCGACATGGTGGTCCACCGCCGCGCGGATCAACGGACGCCAGCGCAGCGGGATCGCGACTGCGGACGCCGGCAGCACCTGGCGCAGGCCGACGAGGATCCCGCTGGCATCGACGGGCATCACTGGGCACTGGACCATGACCTGCATGCCCATCGGCGAGGGCAAGATCGCTACCACCGTGCCATCGGGCATGGAAACGGACAAGCGTCCCTGGAGCGCGATCTGCATCCCGCCAGGGGTGACCAGGCCCGCCGCGGGCACCGGCATCGCGGTCCGCCCGTCACCGACGCTGACGCGCAGCACGGACGGCGTCACCGGATCCGGCAGGACGATCACCACGTCGCCATCTCCGCCGATCGCCAACCGGGTCAGGACCGGCTGGAAGGACATCGGCGTGTTCCCGACGCTGCCGGCGACGCGAACCCCTTCGCTGCGCAGGAAGAGGTGGTCGCCAGGCATCATGGCCGTCCGCACCCCCGCGAAGGTGACGGCCTGGCCCCCTGAGAACGAAGCCTCGGCAGCCCAGATCGGGGCCCAGGCGACGGCGATCACCAGGCAGGCGAAGCAGCGATGGAGCGCAGTGTCATGTAACATTGCATTTTCCTTCGGGGTGTTTGGAAAACCACACCGTCACGCTAACCCTGCGCATCGAGGTTTCAAGACGACCAGGAGCGGATCAGCGCGCTGCTGACGCGGACGTCGACGCAAGTCGCCCTTCCGGTTGCGGGCGCGGCAGCGCCAGGCCGCGCTTCCTCGATCGCAAGTGCGAGAGGTCCCCCCGCCTTGCATCCATCGATCGCGCTCGCCGTTGCGAGCGGGCCCCAGGGGCTTGCAGCGTGTCACGCGCCCGCGCGCGACGTCCTCGAGCGCGCCACGGCACGCCGCCGGAGCCACTGGCGGAGTCTCGCCAAAGTATCAGTTCGCCGGCGGCCTGGGGGTGCGATGACGCAAGCGCCCGGGCGCCGCGCCGGTGGTGGTGCGCACCAGGCGCGCGAGCGTGCGCACCGAGGCGACCCCCGATTGGGCCGCGATCGTCGCCAGCGGCAGGTCGGTGGCGCGCAGCAGTTC
>JACDEC010000551.1 GCA_013816645.1 Planctomycetota bacterium | reverse complement strand
GGAGCGGCGAGGAAGCTACGGTGCTCTCCGGTGGCCAGCGCGTGACCCCGGCCTGGCGGCCGTGGCGCGACGGCATCCAGGTCGCCGACCTGCCCGCCGGGAGCGTGGTCGACGAACTGTTCATCGACGGGCGGCGCCAGCCGCTGGCGCGCTATCCAAACGCCGACCCCGTTGCCCGGCACTGGGGCGGCTCGGCGGCCGACTGCCTCGACCCCGCGCGCACCGCGCGCTGGCGCGATCCCACCGGCGGCATCGTCCATGCCCTGCACCAGCACGAGTGGGGCGGACTGCATTACCGGATCGCCGGCCGCGATGCCGCGGGCGGCCTGGTGCTGGAGGGGGGATGGCAGAACAACCGGCCCAGCGGCATGCACGAGCGCTACCGCTTCGTCGAAGGCATCCTCGAGGAACTCGACGCGCCCGGCGAATGGCACTTCGACGCCGCCACCGCGCGGCTCTGCTGCTTCCCGCCCGTCGGCGTCGACCTGGCCACGGCCACCGTCGAGGCGGTGCGCTTGCGCCACCTCATCGAGGTCCGCGGCGACGCCACCGCCCCGGTGCGCTGGCTGACGCTGCGCGGTTTCACCTTGCGCCACACCGCCCGTACCTTCATGGACACGCGCGAGCCGCTGCTGCGCTCGGACTGGACGATCTACCGCGGCGGCGCGCTGCTGGTCGCTGGCGCCGAGGACCTGGTCGTGGAAGCCCTGACCATCGACCAGGTCGGCGGCAACGCAGTGTTCATCGACGGCTGGAACCGCCGGGTCGCCGTGCGCTCCTGCCACATCGTCGGCGCCGGCGCCAGCGGCGTGGCCCTGGTCGGCCGCGCCGCGTGCGTGCGCGATCCGCACTTCGCCTACGAGCAGCGCCGCGAACTCGATGCGCTCGATCGCGAGGCCGGCCCGCGCGCCGACGACCATCCCGTCGACTGCGTGGTCGAGGACTGCCTGATCCACGCCACCGGCCGGATCGAGAAGCAGTCGGCGCCGGTGCAGATCAGCATGGCGCGGCGCATCACCGTGCGCGACTGCTCGCTCTACGACGTGCCGCGCGCCGGCATCAACATCGGCGACGGCTGCTGGGGCGGCCACCTCATCGAGGGCTGCGACGTCTTCGACACCGTGCTCGAGACCGGCGACCACGGCTCGTTCAACAGCTGGGGGCGCGAGCGCTATTGGGTGCCCGACATCGCCGAGGGCACGGCGCGGGTGCGGGCGAGCCCGGGCATCGAGCTCGCCGATCCGGTCGAAGCGACGGTCATCCGCCGCAGCCGCTGGCGCTGCGACCACGGCTGGGACATCGATCTCGACGACGGCAGCACCCACTACCGCATCGAGGAGAACCTGCTGCTCGCCGGCGGCCTGAAGCTGCGCGAGGGCTGGCACCGCACCGTCCAGGGCAACGTCATGGTCGGCAACGGCTTCCATCCCCACGTCTGGCACGAGGGCAGCCGCGACGTGTTCCGCGCCAACATCGTCGGCCTGCCGCATCAGCCGATCGGCATGCCCGCGGCCTGGGGCGACGTGGTCGACGCCAATCTCTTGCACCGCTCGGGCTGCGCCCTGGGCCCGGCGACCGAACTCCAGGCGCTCTCGGGCGCCGACGCGCGCAGTCTGGTCGGCGACGCCGGCTTCCGCGATGCCGCGCGCGGCGATTACCGCGTGGCTCCGGGATCGCCGGCGCTGGCCCTGGGCTTCGTCGACTTCCCGATGGACCGTTTCGGGGTGCGCTCGCCGCGCCTGCGTGCCCTGGCGCGGACGCCGCGCCTGCCCGCTGCCGACGACGCCGGCACGTCCGCCTCTTCGCGCGATGCCACGATCCATACGTGGCTGGGAGCTCGGATCAAGAACGTCGTCGGCCTCGGCGAAGTCTCGGCCGCGGGCCTGCCCGGCGAAACCGGCGTGCTGATCCTCGCCGTGGTTCCCGGATCGGTCGCCGAGCGCTGCGGACTGCGCGGCATGGACGTCATCCGCGCGCGCGATGGCGTCGAGGTCGAGGCGGTCGACGCGCTGCTGCGCGGCATGCCCGGTGCGAGCACGGCGCGGAGCGCGACCCTCGGAATCTGGCGCAACCAGGCTCTGATGGCGGTGACGATCGCGGTCTGACCGGGAAACGGTCGTGCAGGCGGTGCACGGCGATGTCGATCCACCGCGTCAGTTGCTGGGCGCCGGGGTCGCCAGGACGATGAACAGCGCGATGGTTCCGAGTATGAGTGCTATGACCACCGTGACCAATCCGCCAGGGTTCCATCCGGGGAAGACCACGGACCGCGCTGGATTGCCGGGGTCGCTACCAACCTGCCGGGTGCGGCGGCCTCGATTTTGAGAGCACGGACCGCACCGGCGCGAACGCGTCGGTCAACGATCTGGCGGGATTCGGTCCGAACTCCGCGGTCATCAGTAACGACGGCCGCTGGGTCGCGTTCGACTCCACTGCCCAACATGGTGAGCGGCGATACGGCGACCCGCGACGTCTCCTGCAAGGACCAACCGCCGCGTTGAAGCAACGCTCCCCGATCGGTGATCCGCGGCGCGTTCGTGGTATCCTGTGTGCATCAGGGCGCCGCGCTCGCGGCTAAGGGCACCTGAGAGAGACGCCACCGGCCCGACCGGAGCGGATCGTTACCTGAATAGACTCGCCTCGCCTGAGGCACCGACGGCCACCTGCGCAAGTAGGTGGCCGTCTCGTTTGGCGGCCAGGCGCGGAGCGAAGCGTCAGGCGTGGAGCCAAGCGCCATGCCTGGCGCACCAACGAAAGACCCCGGCCGATGATCGGCCGGGGTTTTGCTTATCGTTTCAATCGCGGTCAACCGATCCGCGGCGCCAATCCAGTTC
>JACDEC010000550.1 GCA_013816645.1 Planctomycetota bacterium | reverse complement strand
CGATCCACCGCCGCGATGGCGCGCAGCGCGCGGACTGCTTCGCGCGCGGCCGCGCCAAAGGTGCTTGGCTGCGCTGGCTCGCCGGTCGCCATGGCCGCGGGAACCCGGCGACCGTGCTGCACTTGGGATTGGCGCTGCTCGCGGCGGCGAGCGGGCGCGGCGAGGAACCAGCGGATTGGCGAGGCGTGCTCGCTGGCGTCAACCGGCGCTGACCGCCTAATCGACGCGATGGCCGGCAACCCACGCAGTCGCGAAGAACTCCGCGAACTGCGTCGCCAACCCTGGTGAGCGCACCTCGACCGCGAGCTCGCGGTTGTCGCGCAGACCACCGACCGTCCAGTTGCCCGAACCGATCACGCAGACCGCGCCGTCGACGCTCAACGCCTTGGCGTGGCTGATGCGCTGGTCTTCGTCCCAGCGCGTATCGACGCCGCCGTCGCGCAGGTAGCGCGCCGCCGTCAGGCTCGGCCGCGCGGATTCCCCGGTGTCGGACGGCGGGGCGCCCGCATCGACCAGGACCCGCACCGCGACCCCTCGGCGCTGGGCGGCGATCAGCGCGTCGAGCAGTCGCCGCACGGGCTGCGCGGGGCGCGCGTCGGGGGAAAGGACCACGAGATAGATGGCGGCGTCGATGCTGATCCGCGCTCCGGAGATCACCCGGTGCAGACTCGCTTCGAAGTCGCGCTCGGCCAGCAGGTCAACGGTCGCCGCCATCTCGGCGGAGGCGCCTGGTGCGAAAGCGATGGTAGCGGGGGCGACCAGCGCGATCACCACGACGAGCGCCCTGAGGGCAGTGAGGACACCGAAAGCCATGGATGCAACCCCAAAACGGCAGCAAAAACCTGGACTATAGATTCAGCAGACGAGCGACAAGCAATATCCCGACTTGAAAACAGCTCCTGCTACAACTATGCTCTTGCTGTTATGGAATCCAGGACGAAGAGGAACCGCGCATTTCGTTGCAAATAACTGCATAGCAATGATTTACGAGTGGCCTCGTCACCCGCGCCAGTGAGCGCGCGGGTGGTGGTGTCACCCGAATTCACGGCGGCGCGGATGTGTGCAACTCGGAGCATCGATGAGCCTGACGCTGGACTACACCAACTGCCTCGCCGAAAGCATCGGCGCAACCCACGGACTCACCAAGTCCGAGGTCGACACGTTGGTGGCCAAGTTCCCCAAGCACCACGAGAACATCGAGGAACTGCGCAGCAACGGTGAGAGCTCGTTCTTCGACCTACCCTACCAGGACCTCGGCGACCTCAAGGCGCTGCTCAAGAAGCACCAGGGCAAGTGGGACAACCTGGTCCTGGTCGCCACCGGCGGCAGCGCCATCGCGCCGCTCAGCCTGCTGCACGCGCTCGGCCATAATTTCTACAACGACCTCGATCCCAAGGCGCGCAAGAGCGCTCCGCGGGTGTTCGTCGCCCACAATCCCGATCCCGGCTACCTCACCGATCTGCTCGACGTCATCGACGTCAAGAAGACCCTGTTCCAGGTGATCGGCCGCTCGGGCGCGTCGTGCGAATGCGTCGCGACCTACATGTGGCTGCAGGAACTGGTGAAGAAGAAGGGCGGCAAGGGTTCGCTCAGCGCTCAGGTCGTGTTCACCACCGATCGCGAGAAGGGTCCGCTCGCCGAGATCGCCAAGCAGGAGAAGCTCGACCTGCTCAACGTGCCGGCGAACCTCGCCGGGCGCTTCGGCGTGATCGGCAACACCGGGCTGTTCCTCGCCGGGATGTGCGGCTTCGACGTCGCCGCCCTGCTCGCCGGCGCTGGCGACATGGACAAGCGCACCCGGCACGGCGATCCGCTCAAGAACCCGGCGTACATGCACTCCCTGGTGCACTACCTGCTGACCCGCAAGCGCCGCAAGACCATCCACGCGACCTTCGCCTTCTCCAACCGCCTGCACGGCGTGGCCGAATGGTACGCCCACCTCTGCTCGGTGAGCCTTGGCAAGATGCTCAACCGCAAGGGCAAGGCCGTGCACGTCGGACCGACCCCGGTGAGCGCGCTCGGCAGCTTCGACCAGCACGGCCAGATGCAGCTCTACGCGGAAGGTCCCTTCGACAAGGTGGTGACCTTCCTGACCGTCAAGGATCACGGCGCGAAGGTCACCGCGCCCGTGGCCTACGCCAAGGTCGACCAGGCCGGATTCCTCGGCGGCATCGACTTCGCCAAGCTGCTCGACATGGGCCACGTCGGCGCCGAGCAGGCGATCACCGCCAGCGGCCGCCCGAACATGGCGATCGTGCTCGACCGCCTGGACGAGCAGTCGATCGGCGGGCTCTACTACCTCCTCCAGCTCTCGACCGTGATGAGCGCCGAGCTCTACGGCATCGATCCCTTCGACCAGCCTGGGGTCGAGCATGGGAAGCATGCGCTGTACGCGCAGCTGGGTCGGCCTGGGTTCGAGGATCTGGCCAAGCGGCTGGCGGATTACCGGGGGCTGCCCAGGCGGACGTGTTGATGTGAGCCATGAGCGGCTTCGCCGCTCGCCCGGCCCTAGCCGGGTGCCGAGCACCGCGACAGCAGCATCCCCGGAGCCGTGCCCCGCGGCGAGGAATGCTGCGAGAGCGGAGCGCAAGGCATGGCGGGGAAGCACCAGGTGCGTGATCGGCCCCGGCCGAAGGTAGCTGACCGATAACCGCAGAAGAGGAGAGCCGCTGGTGCTCCCTCCGCCATGCCTGCACTCCGCTTTCGCGGTGTTCCTCGGCCGGGGCGGCCTCCGGGGACACCGCTGTCGCTGCGTTTCGGCACCCGGCTATGGCCGGGCGAACGGCTCCGCCGTTCGTGGCTCAGGCTTGCAGCCCAACCCCGTGCCCTAACGA
>JACDEC010000096.1:4389-9157 GCA_013816645.1 Planctomycetota bacterium | reverse complement strand
CCGCCACAGCGCGACGCGCCAATACGGGCGCACGCCACGTCCCAGGCTGCGGCCGTGGTCGGCAAGCCGGCGATGAGTAGCCGCGAGATCGCGGATGGTGCCCTGATGGACCAAGGTCAGCGCATAGAGGGCGCGGTAGTCTTCGATCGCCAGGCCTTCGGCGGGACGCGCCAGACCGGTGATGGCGATGCCGACCTGGCACTCCCAGGTTGGCGGCATCTCCTCGGGCGGCAGGCTGACCAGGATGGTGGCCGGGCCGTAGGTCTCGACGCCGTCCTGGCCCGCGAGCAGGGTCCGGGCGCGCTCGACCAACGCTTCGGGGTCCTCGGGATAGCCGGGCTGGGCGAAGCCGGCGAAGCGGAGGTTACCGTCACTGCGCAGCACCGGGTCGGCCATGGATCACGGATATCCCCGCTGCCCCTGTCGGCAAGTACCGGACGCGGAGGACATCGCGGCGAGACCTCGGCAATCAACGATGCCCCGCCTTGCGCCTGCCCAAACCGACGATTGAATCCACCTCAGTCCATACACGTTTGGACCGACGGGCGTGGCGCCCGCGCAAAACTGCAGGAGAGGTTCCAGTGGCAACCGGAGTGGTCGTCCGATTCGACAGTCGTCGCGGATACGGGTTCGTCGGACCGGATGACGGCGGCGAAGACGTCTTCGTGCACCAGAACAACATCAACATGGAGGGATTCCGTTACCTCCAGGTCGGCGAGCGCGTGAGCTACGAGCTCGAGGTCGGCGAGAAGGGCATGAAGGCCGTCTCGGTCACCCTGCTCGAACCGCGCGTCGCGCGTCCCCGCGACCAGGCGCCGGACGAACGCGACGGACCGCCCCAGCGGCGCGGCGGCGACGACGCCCGTCCCTACGAGCCGCGCCAGCGCGGTCGCGAGGAGAGCAACAGCGACGACGGCATGCTCGTCGACAAGCTGCGCCGCAAGCAGGAACGCCTGATCAGCCTGCTGGTCGAAAAGGGCGTCCTCGCCCCCGGCGAAGTCGACGGCGTCTGACGCGCGGGATCGACGGCCATCTGCGGCGTTGCGACCGTCGGTCGGTGCACCGGCACACTCCCTCGGGTCGCGCCTTGCATCTGGCCATCGCTGCCGCCCGTCAGTTGGACCTCAGACGAACGGCGGGTCCCGCTTAACATTTCCCGCATGGCAGGTTTGCATGCCTCGTATGTGGACGTCGCCGCGCCGGCGCGTCTGATCGCGCGCCATGCCTGCGACGGATCTCACCCAAGTCGTCATCCTCGGCGCGTCGGGCGACCTGACCTCGCGCAAGCTGGTGCCGGCGGTCTACGCCGCGCAATGCCAGCACTTGCTGCCCGGGCGCTGCCAGCTCGTGGGCGTGGCTCGGCGGCCGTGGGACGACGCCTTCTTCCGCAATCACCTGACCCAGTCGGCGCCCAAGCTCGAGGCCTGCTCCTACGATTCGTGGGAGGCTTTCCTCAAGCAGACGACCTACGTCCAGACCCACCTCGACACGCCCGACGATTACCGCGCCCTGGCCAAGCGCCTCGACGAACTCGCCGGCGAACCGGCCAACCGCGTCTTCTACCTCGCGGTGAAGCCCGAGCTGTTCCTGACCTCGGTCGAGAACCTGCACGCCGTCGGGCTGCTCGACCAGTCGGCGGGGCCGTGGCGCCGGGTGGTGGTTGAGAAGCCGTTCGGCACCGACCTCGCCAGCGCGCGCGTGCTCAACAAGGCGCTGCTCGGCCTGATCGGCGAGGATCAACTCTACCGCATCGACCACTACCTCGGCAAGGAGACCGTCCAGAACATCATGGTCTTCCGCTTCAGGAACGCGATGTTCGAGCCGCTCTGGAACCACAAGTACGTCGAGCTCGTGCAGATCACCGTCGCCGAGACGGTGGGCATGGAGGGCGGCCGCGGCGGCTACTACGATACCGCCGGCGCGGTGCGCGACATGCTCGGCAACCACGTGCTGCAGCTGCTCTCGCTGGTGGCGATGGAGCCGCCCTCGCGCATGACCCAGAAGGCGATCCGCGACGAGAAGGTGAAAGTGCTGCAGGACCTGCGCCTGCACACCGACATGCCGGAGCCCGCCAAGTACATCGTGCGCGGCCAGTACGACGGCTACCGCGCCGAGACCGGCGTGAAGCCGGAGTCGCAGACCGAGACCTTCATCGCCACCCGCGCCTTCATCGACAACTGGCGCTGGGGCGGCGTGCCCTTCCTGCTGCGCACCGGCAAGCACCTGCCCGCGCGCTACACCTCAATCTCGGTGCAGTTCCGCATGCCGCCGCACACCCTGTTCGGCTCATACCAGGAATGCCACCTGCGCCCGAACACCCTGACCCTGCGCATCCAGCCCAACGAAGGCATCGACCTCGGCTTCGAGGTCAAGGAACCCGGCGCCGGCATCACCATCAAGCCGGCCAAGCTGGCGATGGATTACGAAGACTATTTCCACAAGGCGATCCCCGAGGCCTACCAGCGCCTGCTCCAGGACGTGATCACCGGCGACCAGTCCTTATTCCTGCGCAGCGACGAGGTCGAGGAATCGTGGCGCTGGGCCGACGATCTGCTCAAAGCCATGCAGCAGACCCCCATGCAGTCCTACGCCAAGAACAGCTGGGGGCCGAGCGCGGCCAACGACCTGTTCGGCGAGTGCGAAGGGCGCTGGACGAAGGGCTAGCTCAGGGCGCCGACTTTCCCGACCACGCAACGCCCAGGGTCATGGCGAGCGCCTTGAGTTTCTCGATCCCCTCCAAGTAGTCCTGATTCGGCCGCTCAAGATCCGCATGGTCCTGGGCGTGCGCCCCCCAGTCGCGCGAGGCCTCGGGATCCTTCGCCAGCGTCCGCAGGATCGCCGAGCGCGCGTTGGCGAGCGAGCGCTGCTCAGTGTGCCGGGCGCGCGTCTGTTCGAGCGTCGTCATCACTGTCTGCAACTTCTCGGCCAGCGCCTCGCGCTCGGCCGCCTGCCGGGCTGTGTTAAGCTCGCCTTTTGCGATCTGCATGTCGCGCTCGGACACCGCGGCTTCCTGCCGCTTGAGCAGCGCCTGCGTGTCGCTCAGTCGTGCTTCGAGGATCATGATCTGGGCGTTGAGGCGTTCGGGCGAAGTCTCGCCTTCGGCGGCGGTGGCGGACGCAAGCAGCAGGACGGCGAGGATGATGGTGCGCATCGGACGATCTCCGCGACCACCGTGCGCAACGGCCTGGGCTGTCCAGCGGCCTGTGACCACCGGCGGCTTGCCGCGCCGCCGTCGGGGCAGCGAAGCTGGACGGCGCCGTTCAACCAGGATCGGGCGCGACGCCGACCAGCCAGTCGTCGGGGCAGAGTTCGCGCAGGGTCACGCGCTCGCCGAGGAACCGGGCGATCACTGCGGCGTTGGTGGTGAGGTGCTCGCTTGGCCGCACGGTGCGGAACGCGCCGCCAGCGGCGATCGCCAACGGCAGCAGCAACTGATCGGCGAGATGCTCGCCGACCGGCGCCTCGGCTTCGAGCCAGCGGCGCATCTCCTGGGCCGCGCGCCGCGCGACGTCCTCGGCGGGCACCCGGACGGCGCCGAACGCGCTGGTCACCTCGGTGACGCGCTGGTGGGCCACGGTGACGATGACCACGTTGCCCGGACCGTCGCAGGACTCGACCACGCGGGCGTGGCAATCGTCGGCCGACCAGCGCAGCTTGCTCTGCACGGTGCGCATCTCGCGCTCGGCGATGGCGATCGGCAGGTTGGCGACCCAGGCCTCGGCGCGCCGGCTGACGAATCGGCCGCGCTCGCGCAGGTCGAGCGACTTGGCCTGAGCGAGCGGTTGGATCTGCGCGATGATCGTGCCGCCGCCAGCGGGATAGAAGCCGTGGCGCACCAGCCGGAGCTCGACCTGCGCGCCGATCTCGGCCAGGCGCGGCAGGAACGCGTCGCGCAGGAACTCGAAGGGCGGGGCCAGCGGGTTGTGGGTGCCGCCGCTGATCTCGACCCGCGACGGGCCATCCGCGCGCAGCAACACCGGCAGCACGGTCTGCAGCACCAGCGACGCCGAGCCCGCTGAGCCGATGGCGAAGCGGTAGTCGCCGGCGACCGGCTGCTGGGGATGCAGGGTGATCTCGCGACTGCCGAGTGCGGCTCCCTCCAACTGGCCGTTGCACACCCGCGCCGCCGCCTGCACCGCGACCAGGTGCTGGCGCTGCAGCCCGGGCTTGGGGCGTTTGGCGCGGATCTGCTCGATGCGCACCGGCGTGCCGGTGATCGCCGACAAGGCGAGCGAGGTGCGCAGGATCTGGCCGCCGCCTTCGCCGAAAGAGCCGTCTATGGTCAGCATCGTCCTCTCCAATAGTACGTGGCTCCATCATCCTGCCGATGTCGCTTGGTCGGAACGGACCAGCCAAAATCGGTTTCGCTGGTCTCCAGATCTGCAGGAACCAGGGGCTTCCATGCGAGATCGCGGATCTGTCCGGCGAACGTGCGTTCAATCAGCGGCCAATTCAGCAGTGCTGCCGTCTGGGCTTCCAGCAGGCTTTCCCGGTTCGCGCCTCCCGTGAGGTCGGGATAACGGTATTGGACGCCATCGTCCTCCCAGCCGAACACCGTGCAGATGTCGTATGAACCAGCGCCTTCTTCGCAAAAGGTCGTGAAGCCGCATGCTGGGCAGGGATATTTCGATGCCGTCATGTCCGAGGTCCTTGCGCATCACTGGAAAAGGGTCCAGGGGCGAAAGCCCCTGGTGGGGCGTAGCGGGGCGAAGCCCCGCGAACAGCAATCCCCCGAGCGTGCCTACGCGCGCGAGCGGGGACCGGCTTG
>JACDEC010000096.1:0-4379 GCA_013816645.1 Planctomycetota bacterium | reverse complement strand
ACGTGCCGGCGAAGCCGGCATCGCCACAAGCCGATCGCGGCTCTGCCGCGACATGCGAAGCATGCGAGTCGCGCAAGCGGCGACGTCGGGGTTGTGGCGCAAGCCGAGCTAGCCCTTCACGCACACCACCTGCTTCAAGGTGTGCACCACCTCGACCAGGTCCGACTGCGCCGCCATCACCGCGTCGATGTCCTTGTAGGCCATCGGCGTTTCGTCGATCACGCCCTCGTCCTTGCGGCACTCGACGCTCTCGGTGGCCTTGACGTGGTCGTCGAGGCTGAAGCGGCGCTTGGCTTCGCCGCGCGACATCGCGCGGCCGGCGCCGTGCGAGCACGAGTAGAACGACTCGGCGTTGCCCTTGCCGCGCACCAGGTAGCTGCGGGTACCCATCGAGCCCGGGATGATGCCCATCTCGCCGGCGCGCGCCGACACCGCGCCCTTGCGGGTCAACCAGACCTGCGCGCCGAAATGCTCCTCGCGCTGGACGTAGTTGTGGTGGCAGTTCACCGCTTCGACGTTGGCCGCGAAGGGCGGGATGCCCTTCGCCCCGGCGACCGCAGCGATCACCTGCTCGAGCATGACCTGGCGGTTGTACTTGGCGTAGGCCTGGGCCCACGACACGGCAGCGACGTACTCGGCGAAGTGCTCGGTGCCTTCGCGGAAGTAGGCGAGGTCGCGATCGGGCAGCGACACCCCGGCGCGCTCGCAGTCGCGCTTGGCCATTTCGATGAAGTGCTGGCCGAAGCGGTTGCCGACCCCGCGCGAGCCCGAGTGCAGCATGAACCACACGTCGTCGGCCTCGTCGAGACAGACCTCGATGAAGTGGTTGCCGCCGCCGAGGCTGCCGAGCTGCGCCAGCTCGTTGCCCTTGGCGAGGTACTTGGTGGAGGCGGTGATCTCGGCGAAGGGCTTGGCGAGGTGCTCGCCCCACAGGCTCACCGCGCGTCGCGGCGCGTCGCCGCCGTGGTCGCCCTTGCCGACGGGCACCGCGTCCTCGATCGCGCTGCGCACGCCCTTGAGGTTGGTCGGCAGGTCGCTCGCCTTCAAGGTGGTGCGCACCGCGCACATCCCGCAGCCGATGTCGACACCGACCGCGGCGGGGATGATCGCCTGCAGGGTCGGGATCACCGAACCGACGGTGGCGCCGATGCCGAGGTGCACGTCGGGCATCGCCGCCACATGGTGGTGGACGATGGGCAGGCGGGCGATGTTGGCGAGCTGGCGCTGGGCTTCGGATTCCATGCGCACGCCATGGGTCCAGGCGTAGATCGGCTTGGCGCCGGCGGCGGTGATCAGGTCGTAGTTCATGACGTTATCCAGGGTAGATGGCGGTAAGGGGAGAGTCTACGCCGCAGGGTCGGATGCGACCGATGGTTCAGGCGGAACTTCGCGCGCCCAGCTGGTGTCGTCGTCCGGGCACGGGGCGGCGGAGTCGACGATCACCAGGCTGCCTTCGGGCACCGGCACGCGGGCCTTATCGAACCAGGCGGCCGGGGCGCGCTGGATGATCGTGGGCGACGCGCCCTCGTCGCCGGCCCAGCAGCCGAACAGCCGCACCGCGCTGGTTGCGGCCAGCCCGGCGATGAGCGCGGCGAGCTGCTGGCGCGAAGCCTCCTCGCGAGCGAACTCCTCGTCGGGAGGCGACTGCGCATCGACGAAACGCAACTGGGAATGGAAGCCGCAGCTGCACCCGGTGTGCGCGCCGACGAAGCGCACGCACCAGCCGGTGGGGAAGCGCGAGCGCACGGGATCGCCGTCGGCGACCGCCTCGACGCTGAAGCTGGGCGGCGAGGCGGTGGGAACCAGGGCGATCGCGGTCTTAGCAGCGATGTACAGGACGTGGCACATGTGATGACTACCTTTGCGGAGGTGGATGTCGGGGCGCATAGCTCAACCCGCCGCCGCGCCGCGCAGCGGCAACGCGGCTTCGCCGATGACGAAAGTCGATCCGCCGCGCGCGGCGGCATCAGCGATCGCCGACAATGCCTTGAGCTGGGCCAGGGCCGGCTGCTCCTGCAGCAGACGCGCCGCGTTGGCCAGCGCGCGCAACGCGGCGGTCTCGCCGCGCGCGCGCTCGAGCGCCGCCAAGCCTTCCTGACGCGCCTTCACCACCTCGGCGAATGCCTTCTTCAGGTCTGCCGAAAGCATGATGTCGCGCAGCGCGACCGCGCGCAGGGCGATGCCGGTCTCGGTCAAGGCCGCGGCGATCAACTCGCGCAGGCGCGGCACCAGATCGAAGCGCTTGGCGGCGAGGTCATCGAAGGTCCGCTCGCCAGCGGCCTCGCGCAGGGCGGCGTGGCCGGCCTGGTAGACAGCGCTCAACCAATGCTGATTGGCGTCGATCGCCCGCTTGGCGTCGACCACCGCGTAGGTGATATCCAGGCTCAGCTTCACCGACACGCCGTCGGCGGTGATGACCTCCTGGCCCGGCACCTGCATCACGGTCGGACGGCGATCGATGGTCTCGACGCGCGCACCGGCGCGCAGCAGCCAGTGGGCGCCCGCGGTGAGCGGACGCACGAAGCGGCCATCGCGGATCAGCAGGGCGTGCTGATGCTCATCGATCACCACCCGGCGCACGGCGGCGCGGCCAGCGACAGCGCAGGCGATCAGGGCAGCGGCGGTTTCGATCAACATGACGTGTCCTTCCCTGTGGTTCCAAAGCGCCCCCCTCGCCAGGCTCCGAGCGACCAGCGGGGATCCGGAGGCGATCCGCAGAGCCGGGCGCCCGTAGCGAGCCCGGGGAGGGGTTCGCGAATCGGGTTCGAACCGAGTTGGCTTGCGCCGTACCAGGAGCGCAGGCTCGTCGGGTACCTGGCCCGGCGATGCCGAGCGCGTCCCTGACCTGCGCTGTGGGTAGCTATGCACAGGCCGTGCCGCCGAGGTCACAATCTGTCCCACCTCCTGCGCATCTGTCATAACTATTTTAAAATAATGATTTTATGCGTATCGCTCTGGATACGGCCTTTTCGGCGCCCGTTCGCTCACTCGTATCTTATGGTCGTGGCTTTAGCTTATAATCGCATGCCAAAGCCGTTGGTCGTCCTCAGCCTGATCGGCCCGAACCTCGATGCCGGCCATGGCCCCAACCGTTGGAACCGTTGGCGCCCCACGGTGTCGATCGGCCAGCAGTACGACCTCGGCGCGGCCCGGGTCCACCTGCTCCATCAGCGCCGCTACGACCAGCTCGCCCGCCAGGTGACCGACGACCTCCTCCAGGTCGCGCCCGATCTGGTGGTGAAGAGCCACCACGTCGAGTTCACCGACCCCTGGGACTTCGAGGACGTCTACGGCGCGCTGTGGGGCTTCGCCCGCGGCTTCCCGTTCAAGCCCGACGTTGAGGACTACCTCGTCCACATCACCACCGGCACCCACGTCGCGCAGATCTGCCTGTTCCTGCTCACCGAATCGCGCCACATCCCAGCTCGCCTGCTGCAGACCTCGCCATCGGGTCCCGGCAATGAGCCGCCGGGCAAGCATACGATCATCGATCTCGACCTCTCGAAGTACGACAAGCTGGCCACCCGCTTCCGCGAGGAGCGCGCCGCCGGGGCGTCGCTGCTCACCGCCGGCATTCCGACGCGCAACCCGGCGTTCACCGCGCTGATCGCGCGCATCGAGCGCGTCGCCGTCGCCTCGAGCGCGCCGATGCTGATCACCGGACCGACCGGCGCCGGCAAGACCCGGCTGGCGCGACGGATCTTCGAACTCAAGAAGGCCCGCAACCTGGTCGACGGCGCGCTGGTCTAGGTCAACTGCGCGACGATCACCGGCGACGGCGCGATGTCCGCGCTGTTCGGCCATGCCAAGGGCGCGTTCACCGGCGCGGTCGCGGCGCGCGAAGGCCTGCTGCGCCGCGCCGACGGCGGCGTGCTGTTCCTCGACGAGATCGGCGAACTCGGGCTCGACGAGCAGGCCATGCTGCTGCGCGCGATCGAGGACAAGGTCTTCCTGCCCGTCGGCGCCGACGCGCCGGTGCTCTCCGACTTCCAGCTCATCGCCGGCACCAACCGCGATCTGCTGCCGCTGGTGCGGGCCGGTCGATTCCGCGACGACCTGCTCGCGCGCATCGACCTGTGGACCTTCGACCTCCCCGGGCTCGCGCAACGGCGCGAGGACATCGAACCCAACCTCGACCACGAGCTCGAGCGCTTCGCCCGCGACTCGGGCAGCGATGTCGCCTTCAACGCCGAAGCGCGCGCCGCGTTCCTGCGCTTCGCGATGTCGCCCGAAGCGACCTGGAGCGGCAACTTCCGCGATCTCGGCGCCGCGGTCACCCGCCTGGCCACGCTGGTCGGCGGCGGACGCATCGGCGAGCGCGACGTCGCCGAGGAGATCGCGCGACTACGCGCGCGCTGGGGCACCGCACCGAGCCGCGG
>JACDEC010000549.1 GCA_013816645.1 Planctomycetota bacterium | reverse complement strand
GCGATGTCCGGCGAGCGCGATCAGGGCCACCGCGGTGACCACCAGGACCCGCGCCGGCCAGAGCCAACGCGGGCGCTGCGCGGCGATCAGCGTGGAGGTCATCGCCAGCACCAGGGCGGCGGCAGCGAACCAGCCGGCGTTCTCATGGGCCTCGACCTGCGCCACCGCCTGGTTGCTGGGCAGCAGCAGGCCGGAGGTGATGGCCAGGGCCACGCCGACGATCGCCCCGGCGAGCACGGCGGGGGTTCCGGGATGCATCCCGCCGCGCCGGCGCAGGATCGCCAAGGATTCGAGCAGCAGCGCCACCAGCGCCGCGCCGATCGGTAGGTGGACCACCAGCGGATGCAGGCGCGCCAGCCAGGGTGGCCGCTGGGGTGCATCGGCGGGCGGCGGGATCGCGGCCACATCCGGCCACGGCGCGCCCAAGGCGACCCAGCGCTCCATGTCGGCGATGAATTCGGCGGGCGCCTGCTGCTTGGGCGGCATGTTGAGGTCCTCGTCGAGCTCCCAGCGCAGCATCTGCAGCACCCGGCTGCGTTCGGGCTCCCACGGCCGGATGCCCGGCGAGTAGTCGTGGCCGCCGGAGAGGATGCGACGGTGGCTGTCGATGGTATAACCACCATCCGCCTCGCCGTTGGCATGGCATTCGCCGCAGTGGCGCAGCAGCGGCTCCTGGATGCGCGTCCGCACCCATTCCGCGCGCTCGCGATCGGGGACCAGGCGCAGTCCACCCGGATCGGCGTCCGCGGCGTCGAGCGCCATCACCGTGCACAACCAGGCGAGAACCAGGAACGGGCGCATCGACAAGGCATTACCAGGAGCTGGTCGCAATCCAACCCGGCCCTCGCCGTCGAGGTGGGGCCGGGAGTGAACCGCCCGCGTTCTCAGCTTCCTGCTGAACGGCTGCTAGCGGCTGGCCGCCTCCTGGTGGGCTTCCCCGTGGGCATCGCCGCCGATGCTCGCCAATCCGCGATCGAGCTGGTCGAGTTCGCTCGCGCTGAGCTTGCGCACCCGCGGCAGCAGCTCGTCATCCTCCTTCTCGAGGTGGCGCTCGATCAGCTCGATCAGCTCGATCAGCACCCGGCCCCGGGCGATGACGGTTTCGGCATCGTCGGGGCCGGCCTCCATGCGGTCGAGCAAGGCGCTCGCCAGTTCCAGCTCCTCGGCGCCTTCACGCGCCGTGGCGCGCGCGCAGCGGTGGCTGTCCAGGGCGGGGTAGAGGACTTCGATCCGACGCTTGGCATGGAGCGTGAACCACAACCGGAACAGCGTGATCGCCTGGTGCAGTCCGTCGACCTCGGCGAGCGCGCCCTCGAGGTCGTCGAGTCGGGCGTCAAACCGTTCGGTCTGCTCAGCGAGATCTTCATCATCGGTATGGAGTGCGTTGATCGCTGCATGCATGGCGGTGTCCGTTCCAGCTGGATTCTACCGCTCTGCGCTGCGATGGCGAAAACCTTCCCAGCATCTTCGGCGCGATGATGCGCTGAGTGGGCGCGATCAGGCCATCAACGCGGGTTGCGGCGCTGACGACACATCGGCGAGCCAGCCCTGGATGGTTTCGGACAGCCGATCGCGCAGGCGGCGGTAGGCGTCGAGCCGCTGCTCGTCGGTGCCCACGCTCAGGCTGGGATCGGGATGCGGCCAATACAGGTGCTGGAGGGCGCCGAGGAACATGCGCGGGCAGTCGTCCTCGCTGGGGTCGCAGAGGGTGATCGCGAAAGTGAAGGAGCGACGCCCCAGGTACTCGGCCGCGCTCTTCGGGCGATGGTTGGTAAGCAGGATGCCGGACTCGTGCATGACCTGGACCGCGAGCGGGTCGATCTCGCCGGGTTCCAGGCCGGCGCTATGCACCTCGAAACGTTCGCCACCGTGGGCGCGCAGGATGGCCTCGGCCATCTGGCTGCGCGCGGCGTTGCGCGTGCACAGGAAGAGCACGGAGCGGGTGGAACCGTTCAGCTGCATGGCAGTCATCCCTCGTCCGGAGCCATCGTCCGGGCTGATACGATTGTCCGGCGATTACGCGCGGGATGCTCGGCCAATCGCTCGGGATGCAACCGGCTCATCCGCCAATTCATGCGGTATTCACCGGTACTTCAACGCACCTTCATCTCTGGGACTCGGAGCGCGGTACTATCTGGTTCAGGGCGCGATTGCCGCGGCTGGATCGCAGGCCCACACCCCCCACGCCGCTGGCTCCAGCCCGGCCTCGCTGGGCAGGTCGTTGACCAGGTTGGTCGCGGGGTTCGACCAGTAGCTGCGCGCGACGTCGCGCAGGCCGTCGGCGTCGGAGGCGATCACCCCGGCATCGCCGCGCACGCACAGTCCTGCGCTCGGCGCGAAACCCAGTTCGCTCAGCGGCACCGCCAGCTCGACGACGTAACGCTGCGCCTCGACGCGCACGCCAACCACGGCGCGCTCGAGCTGCGCGACGCGGTCGAAGCGCCGCTCGCCGATCGGCGAGCGGTAGACGCGCGCCGTCCCAGGATCCGCTCCGGGATCGACCGGACGCATCAGCACGCACGCAGCGCGCTCGCCCATCGGCGCAACCACCAGCCGGCGGTGCGTCGCTCCCGGCGACGAGGCGTCGTTGGCCGAGGCGTCGACCGCGAACTGCAGGTCGACGGCGTCGCCGGTCTTGAACAGTCCGCCCGCGTCCTTGCCGCCGTTGCGCCAGGGCGAGTCGTCCTCGACCGCGAACAGCGCGTAGAGGTTGGCGTTGTCGTAGGCCAAGCGGAAGGTCGCGCGCGAGGCCCCGACGATGTCCTGGGCCGGGACGTCGGTCCAGTCGCCGGCGTCGCCATCGATGCGCGGCGGCGCTGCGAGTCGCCGCACCAC
>JACDEC010000548.1 GCA_013816645.1 Planctomycetota bacterium | reverse complement strand
CCACTGGGCATCGCCACCGGCGGCGGCGATCGCCCCGTCGAGGGTCATCGCCCATTTCCCGGTCAGGCGCGGGCGACCGTCGAGCACCCGCGACAGGAAGCCGCCATGGAGAGCCGCGGCCGATGCCCGCATGCAGCCGACGTCGTAGGCGATGCCGGCTTCGGCGAGCAGGCGGCGAGCATCGTCCTGCACCGGATCGGCGATCGCGGCGACCACCCGCGCGACGCGCGCCTCGCGCAGCGCGGTGACGCACGGCGGCTGGCGACCCTGACGGGTGCAGGGCGCGAGCGTCACGTACGCCGTCGCCCCGGCAGGATCGCCGCCGCGGGCGCGGCAATCGGCGATCGCCGCGACTTCGGCGTGCTGCTCACCGCAGGCGCGATGGCGACCCTCGCCGATCACCCGCCCGTCGCGCACCAGGACGCAGCCGACTCCGGGATTCGGCCAGGTCATCCCCAGGCTGAGCGACGCCAGCCGCAAGGCGCGGCGCATGTGCATCGCATCCGGCGTCGTGCCGGGATCGGCGGGCACGATGGTGTTCGCTGCGCCCATGTGCGCGACCTGACGATCAGCCGTCGACGTCGCCGGACGCCGGGCGCTTGGCGCCGCGCTTCCCGACCTCGTCGGCGCGGTGCTCGCGGGCGATGCGGTCGAGGACGCCGTTGACCAGGCGCGCGGTCTTGGCCTCGCTGCCGTAGAGCTTGCTGAGTTCGATGTACTCGTTGATCGCCACTTTCGCGGGCGTGTCGCTGCAATAGAGCAGTTCGTAGGCGCCCAGGCGCAGGATGGTGCGGTCGAGCACGGCCAACCGCTGGATGGTCCAGTTCTCGAGCCGGGAATCGACCGCGGCGTCGACCGCGGCGCGCTCGCGCCTGAACCCGTCGAAGAGCGAGCGAGCGAATGCCTGGGCATCGGCGTCGTAATCGGCGGTGGTCTCGTCGGGCAGCAGGGCGACATCGTCGTCGCGGTAGCGGTTCTGCTCGAAGCTGTAGAGCGTGTGCACCGCCAGGGAGCGGCCGCGGCTGCGCGCGGCGTTGCCGCGACGCGCACCGGTATCGGTCACAGGTTCTCCAGCAGGTTGACCATCTCGATGGCGACGATCGCCGCGTCGAAGCCCTTGTTGCCGGCCTTGCCGCCGGCGCGGGCCTGGGCCTGCTCGGGCGTGTCGGTGGTCAGGACGCAGAACACCACTGGGACGTTGCTCTCCATCGCCGCGGTGGCGACGCCCTTGGCGCACTCGCCGGCGACGTAATCGAAATGGGGCGTGTCGCCGCGGATCACCGCGCCGCAGGCGATCACCGCGTCGTACTTGCCGGACAGCGCGAGCCTGCGGCAGACCAACGGCAGTTCCCAGGCGCCGGGGCAGCGCACGACGGTGATGGCGTCGTCGGCGACACCATGGCGCACCAGGCCATCGAGGGCTCCGCCGACCAGGGCGTCGACGATGCCGCTGTTGAAGCGGGCGGCGGCGATGGCGACGCGGTGGCCTTCGCCCTTGAGGTCACCGGAGAGGGTCGTGTGCGGCATGGCTGCGCCTTATAGCGGCGCAGCCGGGAAAAGCACCCCCTGCGACCCGTACGGTCCGCGTCGGTCAGCAGCACCCGATCTGACCGCCCTACGCAGGAGGCTCAGGGGACTCGCTATCGGGATGCCGCTGGTCGTACTCGCGGTAGAGGATGCGCTCCTCCCGCTGGATGCGGCCACCCAGCGCCTGCATCAGGTCACGCAGGTCGCCTTCCCCATCGGCACCATCGTGCGTCGCCCGGGTGAAGTAGCGTTCAGCCGATTCGGCCACCGCCTCGAGATCCTGGGCGAAACGTTCGAGCAGCCCAGCCAGACCGGCATCGCGCGCGGCGTCGGCGCGCAGGGTGGGGTAGAGGAGCGCGTTCTCCTTGCCGAGATGGGCGAGCAATGCGGCCCTGGCCGCGATCAGCGCCTGGCGTCCGGCAACGCTGCCCACGCCGAGGCTGCGCACCTGGGAGAGGCTCTCGAGGATCGCGTCGTGCTCGCTGCGCAATGCGCGCACCAGTCGACTGCGCGCCGGAACGGACGATGTCAGCCAACGCGCCAGCACGACCTGCAAGTCTTCCGGGCGGTAGGGCTTGGTCAGGTAGTCGTCCATGCCGGCTGCGAGGCAGCGCTCGCGGTCGCCGATGATCGCGCTCGCGGTCAGCGCGATGATCGGCAAGGGCACTCCAGGCATGCGCGTGCGGATCTCGCGGGCGGCGGCGTAGCCATCGGTCACCGGCATCTGACAGTCCATGAACACGAGCTGGTAGTTGCCAGCGATGGTCTTGGCGATGGCCTCTTGGCCGTCGCGAGCGACCTCGACCTCGCAGCCCAGGCGCGTGAGCATGTGCATGCCGATGGTGCGGTTGATCGGTTCATCCTCGACCAGCAGCACGCGTACCCCCGCGGCCAGCGCCCGGATGTGGCCTGCGCCGACCTCGTCGTCGGGCATCAGCGTACCCGCGGGCAGGACGGGCAGCGTCACGCGGAACCAGAAGCGCGATCCGCCTCCCTCGCGGCTGTCGACTCCGATGTCGCCATGCATGAGCTTGATCAGCTTGCTGCTGATCGCCAAACCCAGGCCGGTACCGCCGAAACGGCGCGCGTTGCCGGAATCGACCTGGATGAATTCCTGGAACAGCTTGGCCTGGGCGTCGGCGGGAATGCCGATCCCGGTGTCGATCACCGAACAGGTGAGTTCGGCGCGATCGCCGCTGGTGGCACCATCGATCGCCAGGGTCACCGTCCCGGAAGGAGTGAATTTGAGCGCGTTGCCGACCAGGTTCATCAGCACCTGCCGCAGGCGGCCGGCGTCGCCGCGCAGCAGGCG
>JACDEC010000095.1 GCA_013816645.1 Planctomycetota bacterium | reverse complement strand
GCGGAACCTCCGCACGCTCGATCCCGATCGGCGCATTAAATTCCGCACGGTGTGGGCGAGCCGTGGCAAGCATGTGCGCGCGGAGCCGGTGGCGTCGCTGCATGAGCAGGGCCGGATCAAACTGGTGGGGCACTTTCCTGAATTGGAAGATCAGTTGATCTTCTACACACCGGAAGGCTACGAAGGTGCGGGCTCACCCGACCGCGGCGACGCCTTTGTGTGGTTGGCCTGGTTTCTCATGCTGGGCGCGAAAGGTGGGGACTACAATAGTGATGACTGGGCCGATTCCTCACGCTAACCCGAGCGCCGCATGACCTCACCCCAAGTGCAGACCGATGTGTCCCGGCTCGGCTGGCTCGATGAGAAACACGAGCGCAACATCGAGTTGGATGATCTCTGGGCGCAGAACGAAGCACGCGCCGAGGGTGGGACGCGCGTGCTGGACGAGTTGTGGCGCTTCGATTGGGAAACCCGGCTCGATGAGGCGCAGTCGATCTTCCCTGCCTGGTTCTCGAAATTACTCCGCATTCCGATCCGGCCCACGACCTCGCGCGACGTGCGCGGCTTTGCCGCCAGCGCCTCGGCCTTGCTGCCGGGCGAGCATTATGCTCGCCGCCAACAATCCGCGGTGTACGTCAATTTCATGGACGCCTACGCGGATGACATTGTCGGCCACTTGATGCGGGAGGCACCCTCGCCGCAAGCCGGGCTCTCTTTCGGGACGATGAAGGAGGTGCGGCGTCGGAAAGATATAGATAAACCAAGGCAGTCCGAGCTGCTGTACTACAACACCGACGGCGTGGGCGGCGACGGCAGCCAGTGGGATGTGGTGTGGGCGCGAGAAGCCAAGGCAGCGATGCACACCGGGCTCCGCTGGGAATTGGTCGAGATGCCGAGCGGCACCGGCGACTGGCGTGAGGGCCACCGGCCCTACCTCGCCTCCTTCTCGCCCCGGCTCGTCACCTATCCCCATTATGTGAACGGCGAGGCCCAGTTCTTCATCATCCGCTACAACAGTGCCGCGCCACGGATCAATTCTGAGGGACGATTCGAGCAGCACCGGAGCGAGCAGGGCTACTACCTCCTGGTACGGGAAGGCTTTGGAGATCTCGGGCCTGAGTACGCGGGCGGCGGCTGGTGGACCTACAGCTCCGACAAGACCTTGCTGGCGAATGGCGCATGGGAGAAGACCGAGGGCGCCGTCCCGATGGCGCCGCTGTTCTACGACCGGCATCCGACTTTGTTCGGCCGACCGGGCACCACCGAGTTGGGAAACGCGGGCGTCGCCTACATGAACCTGCAATCGGCCGCTGCGTTCAATGCGTTCGATACTGCGGGCGGCATCAAGGCGCTGGCGGGCGTGGATGAGAAGGGCTTCAATCTCTTCGTGGACAAGGTCAAGAACGGCAATCGCTGGGCGCCGCTCCCGACCAACGAGGAGAGCTTGAAGGTGCCTACCGTGCTGGACGCTAGCAACGACGGTGGCGCGTCGAACATCTTCGAGGCGCAACGGAAAGCAATCGAAGCGGCGGTGGACAGGATACAAGCCAAGGAAAGCTCCACCGCGAGCCGGTCGAGCGGATTGGCGCAGCAGGCAGGCTTCACCAACGGAGCGATGCCGCGGCTGGCGTTGTTTGCCGCCAACCTGGAATCCTGTCAGAACGCGGTGCTGCCGTGGTTCGAGCAGCGGTTCGGCAATACGGAAACGCCCTCGGCCGAAGCGCGCTGGACCCGGCAGTTCCAGTTGATCGAATTGACCAGTGCAGCCCAAGCCATCTTGCAGTTGGGTCGGATTGCCGGCTTGCAATCGACCCTGCTGGATACGAAGGTCATTCTCGCTGCCGCCTTGGATCAGGGCTTCATCGGCTCGACGCAGGAGTCCACCGATATTGAGAAGGAATTGCAAGCAGCGGGCGTGGTGCGGGAGCAACTGGCGAAGAACGCGGCGCTACCCAAAGTTCCCACGGCCGATCCGAGCGGCAACACGCCGGACACGACCGGCGAGCGGTCGCAGAACATGCCGCCTGAGCCAGCGCAGACCAATCAGCCGATCAAATCACAGATTGACGGCCCCGCGATTCCGTAGCATACGGCTTGCGGAGCATGCGGATAGACCGCTATTGTTGTGCAACACCTGATCACTCATCGTCATTGTGACGATGCCCGGAACCCGTCGTCGCCGGAAAGGACGATGCGCTGTGCCCGATTTGAGTGAGCTGTTTACGCAGGTCAAGATCGCGGCCGAGTCCGACCACTTGGATCTGTCCAAGGAGAAGGATCGGCAGACGATTATTGAGGCGCTGAAAAAGTCCTGGCAGCCGCTATATCAGGAGGTCTCGAACCTCGGATTCGGTGCGGCGACGGCGAAACTGGAACCGCAGATCAGCGCGGCGACCCAGGCGAGGACGCAGGCAGAACAGCAGCTTCAGCAGGTGCGTGAGACCTCGCCCGATATTGCGACCGTGCATCAGCAGTGGACGGAGCAGACGCGGGTCAAGGATGAAGCGCATCAGCGGGAGTTGGCGGCGGAACGCGGCAAGACGCGCGCGGCATTTTTAGGTCGCGACAACGTGCTCTTCCAGCAGGAGCTGGAGCGGCGCGGTCTACCCCCGAGTCTCGCGGCGGTGCTGGCGAAAGACCCTGATCTGCAACAGCGGCGCGACTATGCGGACGACGGCTTCCTCACGGTACGTCAGGCCGGACAGAGTATTCCTTTCTCGCCCGGCAACGACCAGACACATCTGAGCCTCCTGGCGGATGAAGTGATCCGTCGGCCCGATCTCACAGCCGTGATCGACACGATCAAGGCACGGAACGGGGATCGCGGGGCTGGGGTGACGGGAGCAGGCGCATCGCCCGCCAGCGGGGATAAGGCGTTTTACGAGGGTATCCGCAGTCAGGCGAAAGTCGAGCAGCAAGGCGCGGTTCCACGGCAGTCGTTGCAGGAGCGGTTAAAGGGACGCTGATCCGGCACGGTCCATGACCCGTGCTTGCGGAGCCGTCCCATGCCCATTCGTTCGCAGACTACCCTGTCTGCTCGTGACCTCACCCACGGGACCGACGGCTTTGTAGGGCCGATCGACCATACCGTCGCGGTGCCGGTCGTTCTCTCCGGTCTCACCAATAAAGAAATCGACGCCCTCGGCTATCTCAAGCCGTATGTGCCGCTGACCAAGGCAGGCGCACTCGTCACGTCCGGCAGCGTCTTCGGCCTGACCGTGGCCCACGTCAAGGTGGCGGATGACAATGCCGCCGGTACGATCTCGGCGCTCGGCACGCAGGATGTTGCCGTCGTCACCATCTGCCAGGTCAACCGCGCCTACGCGGAAGATGTGCTCGACCGGGCCTACACTGCCGCCGAACTCGCCGGGATGGCTCCGGGCGCGTCCGGCGTCGTGCTGCTCTAAAGGAGCGACGACATGGCCCTCTTCTCATGGATCGAAGCGATCAAGGAACTGTCCGCCGGTGCCCTCACCGTGCGCGCGCAGGCCGTTGATCCGACTCTCCAGAACCGCCTCCTGTGGGACCAGTTCGCCCCGCGGCAGGACGTGGATTCGACCGAGCTGGAAACGCTACTGGAAGGCGCCGAAGTCGAGTACGTCGGTGAGCGGCGCGAGTGGGATACCCGTGGCCGGCCGATCGCCCAGCCGACCGTCTCGGCGGAAAAGCTGGAATTCATTCCGATCGAGACCACCTTCACGGTGATGGAAAAGGAGATCAACGATCTCATGATGCGGTTCGTCGGCAACCAGCAACTCATGGTCAATCAGATCGCGCCGACGATTCCCAAGCGCACCGACCGGCTGGTGAACGCCAACTACCGCCGGATCGAGAAGGACACCTTCGACGGCTGGGCCACGCGGGCGATGACCCGCCGGAATCCCACGCTCGGCAATCAGACGACCTATACCTACACCTTCGTGCCCGCCGCGCAGTATCCGACGGTGCCGACCGCGTGGGATGATGCGTCGGTCAACGCCTTTCAGGAGTTCGTCAAGTCGATTCCGGTGGCTGAGAAGGTCATCGGGCTCGTGGATGGCGTCATCATGCGGCAGGTGGACTTCGACCTGCTGGTCGAGGATGCCAATGATGCGGTGGCGTTCGGAACCACCTTCCCGATTCTGAAGTTGACCTCCGCGCAGAGCATCGAGCGGATTCGGGAGGAATTGCGGAAGCCGAACTTCATCATCCTCATCTACGAGGATACGCTCACCGTCTTCAACGATGGCGGCATCACCAACACCACCGAAGTCGATCGTTGGCCGGTGGGCAAGATCGGTTTCATTCCAGCCGCCGGTGGCGGCGCGGTCGGATTCAACGCCTTTGCGCCGGTGGTGCGGGCCTACGATCTGACCAGCCAGGTGCCGGATGCCGGGATCGACGTGCGCGGCATGACTGTCCTTCACGAAGTTGCCAACGGCGGGCGCTCGCTGATCGTCGAGTGTCAGGTGAATGCGTTCTTCGTGCCGATCCCCGAGCGGATCTGGGTGCTCGACATCGGCACCGGCTGACCATGACGGGGCACGGATCACCCGTGCCCCGGTGGTGTTCTCGTCACGTTTCCCTTTGCAGGAGTGCATCACATGGCAGCGAAGAAGAGCCCCAAGAAAGCCGCCGCGGCTGCGGCGAGCCCCGCTCCGAAAGCGGCGGCGGGCGACAAGCTCCACAGCGCAGTCTATCAGAGCGGCAAGCTCTACGACCCGGCCAAGCCCGGTCACCAGGAGTTGTTCAAGAAAGCGGTCGCGAGCGGCAAGATGTCACCTGAGGCGCTGCAAAACATGGCCGATCAGGGCGTCGTCAAGGGCTTCGGCACTTCGGCCATGAAGGCGAAGAAGTCCGACGATGATGGAGACGAGGCGGCCGATATGGGCGCCAGCGCCGACATCGGTGGCGGCGTGCAGGGCAGCGACGAGCCGACCGACGACGACGAGTAGGGCATGACCTACGACGTGTCCGATCACCCCCTGCTCTCGGCCAAGGCACGCGCCCTGGTCAAGAACAGCGACGTGTTCGAGGCGTACACCAGCCTCGCCGCGGAGCTGCTGGGGGTGGCCGACACGACGTATACCGGGTCCAATCTGGCGAAGATCAATCGGGCCGTGGCGCGGGAAGTCGGGTGGCTGCTGGAGTTGAATTACGACGTGCTGCTGCACAAGCAGGCGGCGAGCAGCCAGTCCAAGCAGACCATTACCTATCGCGATGTCACGTTGATTGATCCGATCGCTGCCGCGATCGTGTCGGTCGTGGATGCCAGTCTCAGTACCACCGGCAGCAGTTGGCACGATTGCCGGGCGATTCGATGATTGATCTGGAGGTGTCGCTCGACATTACCCCGGCGGTGATCCGGCTGGAGCGCATCGCGGGCCGGTACTCCAATTTCTCCCCCGTGCTGGGTGGGCGGGTGGACGTGCTGGCTCGGGGATTGATCCGCCGGATGTTTCTGACGCAGGGGCGGGCGAGCGGGCGCGGGCAGTGGGCACGCTTGACCGAGCGGTATCTCGCCCGGCGGCGTTTCCCAGCACAGCCGCTGCTGCGACAGACCGATGCACTGTATCGGACGCTGACCGAGAAGGGTGCGCCGGGGCAACGCACGGTGCTCACGCCGAACCAGTACAGCCTGTCGGTGGACCCGAGCGCGGATGACACCGATGGACGGCCGATCATCGCCCGGTTCATCGGGCATCAGCGCGGCGTGCCGGAGTCGAATCTGCCCGCACGCGAGATCATTCCCGACCCGCTGCCCCAGAGCTTTATTCAGCAGGTGCGGAACGCAGTCAAGGCATATGTTGTGACAGGTCGGAGCCGGTAGTGCATGTCGAGACCACGCGGATTCTCCGCGCGTGGCTGGAGCACCCCACCTACGGGTTGGAAGCGATGCTTCCAGCGATTGGCCGGCTGCACACGCCGGACACCGATGGGGAGCAGGCCGAGGATGATGTCCCGGCAGTGCCCGCGTTCTACGACGACGTGGACAGTGATGGGCTGGCGGGCGTGGATGGCGTCACGCCGCCGGAACTCCCGGCCCTGGTGCTGGTGGTCGATTCCGACCCCCGCTCGACCGACATCGGGCAGCCGGACAAACCGGCGGCCGAGATGGTGCTCAACGGTGGGCTCGGGTATTACGCCGAGGATACTGGCCGGGAACAGGGCGTGCGGGACGCGAATTACATCCTCCGTGCGGCGTGGAACAGCCTGCGCTGGTACAACCAGCCTCGGCGGCGGGTGAAGGCGACCGGCTATCTGACGGAATTGAATGGCGTCAAGGTCGTCAAAGTGCAGGCGCTCACGGTGCAACGGATGGCGGGCGCAGTCGGGCGAGGGACATTGCTGGCGGTGCTGGTGTTCGACGTGATTGTGCTCAATACCTATGACTAAACTCATGCTGGGAAGGAACTGAATCATGCCGACACCCTCTTCCGACTACCTCAAGCTCGGCTCGGGCGAGTGCTTTATCCGTTTGATCGAAGCGGGCGTGCTAGCGGACGAGTGGCGCCATCTCGGCAACGTCGAGACGCTGGAAGTCACCACCACCGACGACAAGCTGGTCAAGAAAGAGAGCATGACCCGCGCGCGGGCCGTCTACAAGTCGGTCACCCGGTCGCGCGACATCATCATCCGGCTGGTGGGCGACGAGTTCTCGCCTGAAAACCTTGCCCTCATGATGATGGGCTCGGTGGCCTACGCGACGCAGACCGCGGTCGCCGTGGTGGATCAAGTCCTCATGGCGGACGTGCCGGCCTCGACTCTCGGTGCGGCGCTCGGCGGTCAGTTTTTCTACGTCGGCGCGCTCGGCATCAACACCGTGACACTCAAACTCGGAGCGACCTCGCTCGGAGCTAGCGACTTCGAGGTTTACGATCCTGCGATGGGGCTCATTCGGGTGCTGGAAGGTTCCGCTGAAGTCACGGATGGCGCCAAGGATCTGCTGGTGAGCTACACGCCGACGGCGATCACGGGCAAGAATTCGCCGGTCGTGCGCGGCGGCACCGAGACCGAGATCGAGGCGCAGTTCATGTTCATGTCCGATAACACCGCGGGCGAGAACGCGATTCTGCGAGCCTGGCGGGTGTCGATCTCGCCGGATGGCGCGCTCGGCTGGATCTCGGACGAGTTCGCCCAGTTCGCGCTCAATCTGGCCGTGCAGTCCGATGCCGACGGCAACTACGGCGGCTCGGCGGCCGATCCGCTCTACCACGCGCAGTTCCTGCCGAACACGCTCATTCCGGCGTAAGCAGGTTGACGCAATAGCGCCGGTCGCACGACCGGTGCCCACCCAGGGGGAGGCCCTGTGGCACAACAGATGGATAAAGAGGCGGTGCTCCGCATCGTGATCGGCGGGCGGGTGTTCTCGCAGCAGCCGACCACGTTCGAGCAGGATCTGTTCGTCATGGATCAGGCCGAGATTGCCGGGCTTGGCAGCGTGGCGATGGATCTGACCCCGGACGAGAAGGACATCACGGCTGTCGCCAAAGCGGTCGTGCTCAGAGCGTACCGTTCCGGTGCGCTCTTTCTGTTGCTCGCCGCCCTGCTGGTCGAGGAGGGCACAGAATGGTCCCAGGAGACCGCCAAAGCGAACGCGGAGTTCTTCCGACATATCAGTGACCCGGCGGACAAACGAGCCCTCCAGCCTGCCCTGGCGGGCGCGGTACTGGCTTTTTTCGAGAGCGGCGCCGACTTCTCCGCGATTTCTCACGAATTTACGGCGCCGCAGGACGGGGTGGAGGTCACTCCCAAGAAAACCGGCATTCGGCCGCCACGGCTCGTGCCCGCCGCGGCCGGGGCGCTCTTCGACTCGCTGAGTGGGAGTCCGTCATCCGTGAAGTCGCCTTCGCGTGGGGCGTCCCGGCGAAAGCCGTCCTGACCGTGCCCGTCCGCGAGGGATTGCTGGTCTACGAGCAGGTGCTTCGTGACGCCGAGATGGAAACCTACCGGCTGGAGGTGCTGGCAACCGTGATTCAAGCATCTGCAGGAGCCAAGGTCAAGATGCCGGAAGCGCCGGACTGGTAACATGACCGACATCGAACTGGGCGTTAGCGCACGCGATGCCGGTGGCCGGGCGCTCATCAAGGAGCTGGTCGCTGGCCTGAAAGGACTCAAGGCGGCCTCCGGGGCACTGGGCTCCTCGGAGTCGCTGCGTGCTGCTCGCGCCCAGACGCAGGCATTGAAGGAACAGGTCGCAGCGGCCAAGGCGGTTGTGCAGGATCGCCAGACGCAGGCAGCGGAGATCAAGGCGGCCGGTGCCGCTGAGGTCGCCAGCCTCCAGGCGACAGCCAAAGCCTTTCGGGAACAGGTTCGTGATCGGATCGCCGCGCAGGTCGAGGGCTACCGTGCCGAAGCCGCCGTGGCGACGGGCCGGATTGCGTCCGCGAAAGCGGCGGCAGCGTCTGAAATTGCGGCGACGCAGGCGACGGTTGCGGCCATTCGTCAATCGGTCACTGAACGCATTGCGGCCAAGCAGCGTGAGGTGCAGGAAACCGCGCGAGCCAATGCGTCGATCGTGGCCGCCGAAAAAGCGCGGCTGGACGCTCGGATCGCCGCTGATCAGGCGCAACGACGCATCGAGTTTCGTCGGGCGAACGATCTCAAGCAGCAAGTTCGCGATGCCAAGGCCGTCGTCGGTACAGCACAGGGTCCGGTTGCGAAAACCTTCGCTAAGGACGAGCTAGCGGCCCGGCGAGCGGAACGCGATCTCGTCAAAGAGACCACCCGCATCGCGCAGACTGAGCGTGCGCAAGGGATTGCGCGGGATCGGGAGCGGCTGGCGAATGCGACCACCGTATCCAACGCCATCATCGCGAAGAAGAAAGAGGAGCTAGCCGCAGTCCAAGCCGCAGGGAAGCGTGAGATCGCGGTCGCAGAAACCACAGCCGCCGCCAAGGTGAAGGCGGCGCAGCAAGCGGTTGCTGCCCGAGAGCGGGATCTGGCTGCATCAAAACGCAGCAGTACCGAGGTCGTGCGGGCTGGCAGGCTGGAGATCACCAACACCAAGCAACGCGGCGACGCTGAAGTTACGGCGGCAAGAAAGACGAGCAGGGCAAACAATGAACGGGCGCAGTCAGCATTGAAGACGGCGCAAACCACCGTCGGGGCGCGCCAGCGGGAAGCCACCGCCACCGCCAAGGCGTTGCGCGAGCAGGAGCAGGCGCTGCGTCGGTCGCAGGCCGCGATGCGGTCAGCCGGGCAACAGACCAACGTGCT
>JACDEC010000547.1 GCA_013816645.1 Planctomycetota bacterium | reverse complement strand
ACATCGGCTCGATCGTGGTGGTCGACCTCGTCGAATCCTACCTGGTGATCGGCACGCTCGAGGCCGTCGGTCCGCAGCATGTCAGCTTCGTCGACGCCGATCTGCACGATCATCGCGAGTCCAACAGCACCAAAGAGATCTACGCCAGCGAGACCCAGAAGTTCGGGGTGCGCGTCAACCGCAAGCGCCTCGACGTGCCTCGCCATCTCGTGGTCGCGGTCAGCCGGCTCGCCGACGTGGTCGCATGAAGGGCGTGTTCCTCACCGGCCTGCTCGCCAGCGTCGCCTGGCTCACCGGCAACGCCATGCTGGTGCTGGTCGCCGCCCGCCTGTTCGTCGTCGCGCCTTCGGCTCAGGTCCTGCCCGCCCAGGCCGGAGCGATGTTCGCCGATGTCCTGATCCACTGGCTGATCGTCAGCTGCTTCCTGGTGACCGTGATCACCCTCGCCTGGCTGGTGATCCTGGCCCGTCGGTCGGCGAGCCGTCGTCTGGGCTGGGACGGGATCTTCGGCTTCCTGCTGGTCAGCCTGCTGATCGTCTCGCACGCGCTGGCCTGGACGACCACGCGCGAGACCGAACGGGCGGTCGAAGCCCGGGCGAACGCGCGCGCCGATCCGGCGACCACCGCGGCGGAGCTCGACGTGTTGGACCAACGCTTCCAACAGGCCCACAACCGCAACAGCGCCTGGTTCCTGATCCAGACCCTCGCCCTGGCCGCGTTGGTCGTGGTCCAGGCTACTACGCTCGTACGCGCGCCGCATAATCCGCATAAGGAGGCTTCCGCGCCTCCTGCAGACACGTAGGTTGCGCGGATGTCGCCTACCGGCATCGCACAGTTCCTGGTGCTGTCGCTGAGCATCCTCCTTTTCGGCGGCTGCATCAGCCACGTCGCCCGCATCGACAGCCCATCCACGCCGCCGGTGCAGGGCGTCATCGGGGTCTCCTATCTCGCGCCCGTGCCCGACGTGACGCAACGCGCCGGCCCCCTGCCCCAGGATGTCCCGGTCAGCGCCTGGCTGATCGAAGACGATGGTCTCAGCCGATTCGAGGGCCGCTGCCGCACCCCCTTGCCCTGGTGGCAGCGTTTTCCCGCCGACCTGGTCAGCGATCTGCTGCCCGGCACGTACGTCTCCATGGCCACGCTGACCATCGCCCCGACCGCGGTCGCGCCCGCCGACCCCCAAGCGCTGGCCGCCGCCGCGCATGCAGCCGGCTACGCCGCCCCTGACGCTCCGTGAGGATCCCCCTGCCCATGCGCCTCCCAACGCTCCGTGCCGTCGTTCTCGTGCTGATCGCGATCTGCGTGGCCAGCGGCGCAGACAGCCCGACCAACGAGGAATGGCAACCCGTCGCCCAGGCGATCGCTGACCACCGCGCCGATGCCGAGACCCAGGTCCAGGCGATCGTCGCGCGCTACCCGCGGTGGGCCGACGGTTGGACCGAGTTGGCCCGCGTCCAATTCTCGGCCGAGCAGGCCGAAACGTCGCTGGAGAGCGCGCGCAAGGCCTTGGCCCTGGCGCCGACCCATGGCGAAGCCGCGCCGCTGGCGATCCAAGCGCTGCTGCGGCTCGGGCGGCCGGCCGAAGCCGTGGCCCTGGCCGCACCCTTCACCGACCGGACGCTCGACCGCCAACTCAACGGCAAGGCGGGCTGGGTGAACTACTACGCCGCCGAGGCGGCGCTGACCATCCCGGACTTCGCCAAGGCCACCGCCCACCTCACGCTCGCCAAGGCCTGCGCCGGCGGAGCGGTCCCCGGCGAATTCCACATGCTCGATGCGCGACTCGCCATCCGCAGCGGGGACCTCGTCCAGGCCGAGGCTTCGCTGATCCGCGCGACCACCGTGGCTCCGCGGTTGTGGGACGCCTGGTACGAACTCGGACGGGTGCGCAGCGTGCTCGCCGAGCGCGAAAAGGATCCGCTCGAGCGCGGCAAGCGCATCGAGGCCGCCAGCCAGTCGTTCGCGACGGTGGTGACCGCCCTGCCCGACGACCACGAATCCTGGCTCGGCCTCGGCCGCTGCCAGGTCAACCTCGGCAAGATCGAGATCGACTCCGGCAACGACCAGGGCCAGAACCGGCTCAACGAGGGCATCGCCAGCCTCAAGCAAGCGCTCGAGCGCAAGGCCGAACTGGTGCCCGCTCTCCTGCTGCTCGGCGAAGCCCTGGTGCGCCTCGAAAAGTACGACGACGCCGTGGCACCGCTCACCAAGGCGCGCGAGCTCGGCGCCACCGACCAGGGCCTGCTCTACAACCTGGCCCTTGCCCTGGAGAAGACCGGCCGGGCCGACGAAGCCAGCGCCATCCACAGCAAGACCCAGGCAGTGACCGCTCCCGAGCTGATCAGCAAGGGCATGACGCTCTACAAAGCGAAGATGCATCCCGCGGCGATCAACCACCTCGGCACCGCCGTCAAGCAGCTCGACGACAGCCGCGACCGCGAACTGAAGGCCCAGGTCCTGCGCTGCATCGGCCACGCTTGGCTGGCGCGCGTCACCGACAGCCGCTCGCCGCCGAGCGACCAGGACCGCGAGGACTTCCAGGACCGCGCCGCCAAGGCCTACGCGATGGCCGGTGAGCTCAACGACTGGTCGGCGAAACAGCATTACGCCGCGCTGCAGTCGCAGCGCTCGCCGGCCATGGGCTACGAGGCGGGATGGCAGCTGCTGCGCTGGAGCACCTTCACCGCGCCGCTGGGATGGAAGCTGGTCGCCGGCAATTACGGCGCGAGCCGGGCCTGGGCTACGCCGCTCCATTACGTGCTGTGGGGTCTGGCCGCCGGCCTCCCCGCGCTGCTCTGGCTGATCACGATGTTCGGCGGCCGCCGGCGGCCGGTGACGGTGCCGG
>JACDEC010000094.1 GCA_013816645.1 Planctomycetota bacterium | reverse complement strand
GCCCGCGCCTGACCGCGTGGCGGGCGCCGATCGACAACGACGGCGTGCGCGCGTGGCACTTCAAGCCTGGCGACGCGCCGGCGCTCAGCCGGTGGGTCAAAGCCGGCCTGCACCAGCCGACGCGCGCGCTCGACCGCCTGACCGCGCGCCTGATCGATGGGCGCGTCCACCTCGTGGTGCGCACCCGGCTGTGGGGCGCCGAACGCGCCCAGGCCATCGTCGAGGACCAGGACCTGGTGGTGACCGGCGACGGGACGCTGACGTGCGCCCACCGCTTCACCGTGCCGGCCAAGCTTCCCGATCTGCCGCGCCTCGGAGTCGAGCTGATCGCTCCCGATGCGTACGAAGCGCTGACCTGGTTCGGGCGCGGCCCACATGAGAGCTACTGCGATCGCAAGGCCGGCGCGCTGCTCGGCCGTTACGCGTCGACGGTCACCGACCAGTACGTGCCCTACATCCTGCCGCAGGAGCACGGCAACCTCACCGACCTGCGTTGGATGGCGATCCGCGCGCCGAACGGTGCGGGCCTGCTCGCCAGCGCCATCGGCACCATCGAAGGCAAGGCCACCCGCTACCGCGACGACGACCTGACCAAGGCCTGGCACACCGTCGACATCGCCCCCGACCGCCAGGTGCACCTCCACCTCGACGTGCGCCAGCGCGGCGTGGGCGGCGCCAGCTGCGGTCCCGACACGCTCGAGCAGCACCGGGTCGCCAGCGGCCAGTCCTACCGCCTGGCCTACCGGCTGATCGCGCTCGCCAAGGGCGAGGACGCGGGAGAGCGGCATAGGGAATGAACGCTCCGGTCCGGAAGTCCGGGAGTCCGGAAGTCCTGATGCGCGGGGGGGTGACCGTTCACTCCACGCTGCGTGCAGAGGACCCTGGCAATGAGAGACTTCCGGACTTCCGGACCTCCGGACTTCCGGACGGTGGCAATCCATCCATCCCGAACACCTCGCGCAGGTCGCGCGCCACCGGGCTGGCGTCGGGATTGCTGGGCATGAGGTCGCGCATGTGCGCCCACCAGCGGCGACACTCGGGGGTCTGCGCGATCGCGGCCCAGCGCTCCTCGCTGTCGATCTCGGCATAGGCGAAGAGCTGCCGGGTCGGGGCATCGAGGAAGATCGCGTAGCTGCGCACGCCGTGCGCGCGCAGCACGGCCTCGAGTTCCGGCCAGATCGGCCGGTGCCGGCGTTCGTACTCGGCTTCCATGCCGGGGGCGACGCTCATCACGAAGGCCTTGCGGATCATGGCTCGTCCTCCGTTTCCACGGGTTGCGCGCGCAGCCAGCGATCGCTGCGGCCCGATTCGCGCACCGCGCCGATCAGCGCGACCAGCACGCAGAGGCGGAACAGGGCGGTGACCCACAGGTTGCCGGGCAGGCGATCGGCGTAGAGGACCTCGCACAGCGCCTGGGCGACGAACGCCCCCAGGCCGAGGCCGGCGGCGATGCGTGGTGCCCGCCCCGCCACGCCGACCAGGGCGATCTGCAGCAAGCCGAGCGCGGTCTGGACGACGATCAGCGGCATGATCCCGGCGAGCGCGCCGCGCGGGCGGTTGTGCTCGGTGCCCGCGTAGCAGAGCGCGATGATGCCGGCGCAGGCGAGGTAGAGGCGCAGGCGATTGGTGCGCGAGCGCTGGGCCAGCGCGCTTTGGCGCGTGCGGTAGGCGGAGACTTCCTTGGTCGGCGCCCCAGGTTTGGTCGGCGGCGTGGTCATCGTTGGCTGCGCGGCAGCGCCGCGGCGATGCGTGCGACCGCTGCACGCAGCGCCGCGATGATCGAAGCCTGGTCATCGGAAAAAGCACCGGTGACCGCGACGGCCATGCAGGGCGGATCGCCGATCGCCATGGCCAGCGCCTGGCTGTGGGGATGGCTCGATACCAGCAACCGTGCATGTCCGCTGGCGCGCGCATGGTCGAGCGCTTCGACGAGGTCGCCGTACGACGGGAAGCCGGGCACCGGTTTGAGCGAGCCGTCGATGGCGGTGAACAATCCACGGACCTCATCTGCGGAATGCCAGGCGAGCAGGGCGAGGCCGATCGCTGAGCGCGTCGCCGCCAGCGGATCCCGCGGGGGCGCTTCCAGGTGACCTACCGCCGACCGGCGGTGCAGGATCGTCACCTCATCGCGCCATAGGGTTCCCAGCTCGATGGACGATCCCGGGGCCAGATCGGCGAGCACCGGCAACGCCGCGGCCAGGGCCCCACTCCCAGCCAGGCAGCGCGCGCCGAGCGCATGCGCGGCATGGCCGAGTCGGTACCGTCGTTCGCTGGTCAGCGCGGCGAGGCCAGCGTGCACCAACGTCTGCAGCAGCCGGCGGGCGCGGATCACATCCAAGCCAAGGCGGTCGGCGATGTCGCCGACCGGCATGGGTCGCGGCGCCCCAGCAAGCAGCATCAGGCATTCGATGCCGTCGCTGAGGCTCTGATGGGGCTCGCTCGGCAGCATGCGCAGCAGTGTGAGGGGGTTGGGACCCACCGACAAGGCTGGTCCTGCGTCCCGCCAAAACGTCGCGGCTCTTAGAAGCCGGTGACGCCTTCTGCGACGCGATTGGCCTCGGCGGCGTCCGCATACAGCATCGGCTTGCTCGCCACCTCGCTCGCGCAGCGCGGACAGCAGGTTCCGACCCGTAGGATGGTGTCTCCGGTCTCCTCCTGTTTGACCACGATGACCGGCGGAACGAACTCATCGACGTTGCCGGCGCAGACCGGGCAGATGTGATTGGTGGGACCCTGGGCGACGTTTTGCATGGACCACCTCGACAATCGGCAGTGTATCCCGTCTGACGCTCGCGCGGGTGTGGTAACGCCGAGTCCCGAACGACGGGTCGGACGGAAGCCGCCTCAGAACAGGTGCTGCTGATCCACTCCACGCGGCGGCACCACCCCGAGATGCTCGTAGCCGCGCGCGGTGATTTGCCGCCCAGAGGGGGTCTTGGTCAGGTACCCCGATTGGATCAGGAACGGTTCGTAGATGTCCTCGATGGTCGCGTCGTCCTCGCTGACCGTGACCGCGATGGTCTTGAGCCCGACCGGGCGGTGATGGCGGGCCAGGCAGTGCAGGATCCGCCGGTCGATCTCGGTCAGGCCGGCCTCGTCGATGCCGAGCATGGCCAGACCTTCGTTGGCGACCGCGGCGTCGATGTGGTTGCCGTAGCTGACCTGGGCGAGGTCGCGGATGCGACGCAGGTGGTTGTTGGCGTAGCGGGCGGTGCCGCGACTGCGCTTGGCGATGGTCTCGAGGCCGTCGATGTCGGCGTCGACGTCGAGCAGGGTCGCCGAGCGCGAGAGGATGCGCGACAGCTCGTCGACCGAATAGAGGTCGAGCCGCTCGCGGATGCCGAAGCGCGAGCGGAACGGCGCGGTGAGCTGGCCCTCGCGGGTGGTGGCGCCGATCAGCGTGAAGGGCGCCAGGTTGAGGGTCAGCGCCTGGGTAGCCGCGCCGTCGCCGAGCTGGATGGTGATGCGGAAGTCCTCCATCGCCGAATAGAGGTACTCCTCGATCATCCGCTTGAGGCTGTGGATCTCGTCGATGAACAGCACCGATCCCGGCTTGAGCGCGGAGAGGATGCCGGCGAGGTCGCCGGGCTTCTCGAGCAGGGGCCCGGCGGTTTCGACGATCTCGGCCTGCATTTCGGCCGCCATGATGTGGGCGAGGGTGGTCTTGCCGAGCCCGGGCGGACCCGAGAGCAGGACGTGGTCGAGCTGTTCTTCGCGCTGGCGCGCCGCGGTGATCGCCACCGTGAGATTGCGGGTGACGTGGCCCTGGCCGGTGAAATCGGCCAGGCGCTTGGGGCGCAGCGCGCGGTCGCTGGCCTCGTCCCGGGCATCGAAACCGGAAGGCTGGGGCATCGGGGGCCACGCTACGGAGGGGTCGCAAGCCGGGAAGTCCATCTCCCGTCGGCTCCCTGGTTGGGCCCAGCGGCAATATCGGTCAACTAACGATCAGTTCGGTCAATTGACGGTCGACCGACCTGGTCATGCTGGAACGGATCGCGGTCTGCCGCATCCGCCTCGCACCGGGGGTCCTCCATGTCCAGAACCTGCGCCCTGTCGAACGGCCGATCCACTGAGCTCGTTGCGGGCCGGGAAGGGCTCGGCAGGAACGGCTTCACGCTCCTCGAACTCACCGTGGTGATCGGCGTCGCACTCGCCCTGTCGAGCCTCGGCGTCACGGCATTGACCTCCAGCCTGCGCGATGCCGCGGTCGACTCGGCCGCCCAGAGCATCGAACGGGCCGCCGATTTCGCGCGCGGCCTGGCCATCAATCCCAACGCCAGGGTGATCACCGAAGCTGCCCGACGCCGCGACGATTGGCGCTACGGAGTGGTGCTGGTCGACACCACCCCGGGTGCTGCGGCATACATCGCCGTGACCTATGGTCCGACCGCGACCGAGGCGTGCATCCTGCGCCGGATCGACGGCGCGCCGGTGTTCAGCCGGACCTGCAATCGCAACGTCGCGTTCTACGCGGGACCAGCCGGGACCACGCCGCAGCGCCTGGGCGGCGGCATCGGCTGGCTCTACCAATGGGACACCGGCTTCACCGCGAGCAGCAGCGCGGCCACGCTCGGCCTGGTCTGCGTCGGTGTCGACGCCGCGCGCCTCGCCGCGGTCGAACTCGACCCGGCGACGGTGCGCATCGCAGACCAGCTCGCGATCGGCACCATCGACGGCCGGATCCGCCTGGGCATCGAGGTGCTGCCCACCGGCCTGGCGGCGACCGGCCCGTGGGGCGTCGATTGAGCGCGCCCGCTCGCGCGGCGATGACGCTGTTCGAGGTCGGCATCTCGCTGCTGATCGTCAGCGTCACCGTCATCACCGTGCTGATGCTGTTCCCGGTCGGCCTGAAAGCCGAGCAGGAATCGCGTTACCGCATCGTCGCCGCTGCCCAGGCCCAGAAGCTGGTGCAGGGCATGCTCGAGCGCCAGCAGCACGTGACCTTCGCCAGCGAAGGCGCGGAGGAGGGCGATCAGCCCTACACCAGCCCGACCGTGCTCGCACCCGACCTCGATGGCGGCATCAACCTGCGGCGCGGCGGCATCGATTGGGCGACCTGGTCGGGGTTCGCGCCCTTGCCGCCGGAGATCCTCGCGCGCATCGATTCGGACCACGATGAGCTCGCGCGCATCGCCGCCGGAGGAGGTCCGGTCTTCTACGCCTTCAACGACAGCCCCGACATGAAGCTGGTGTTCGCGGTCTCGGGCCATCCCCAGCAGAACGCGCTGCTCTACCACCCGCAGATCAAGTGGCCGTACCACGACTTCTACCCCTCGGGCTTCATACCCTCGGGGTCCATCCCCGGCCCCACCGGCCCGGTGCCCGGGGGTCGCGGCATCGAGGACACCGAGGTGCGCGTGCTGTGGAGCGTCGACAACACCCTGGCGCTCTACGCCGAGGCGACCTCCAACGATCGCGCGCGGATGCGGGGCGCGCTCAAGACGCTCGGCATCGACTTCGACGTCGTTTCGCTGCCCGTCCCCAGCCAGAGCGCGCTCGACGCGCAGTACTACCTCGATCCCATGCGCTTCAACGCGCGCGGCATCGTGCTGCGCTACTACGCCTACGCCTGCGGCGTCGACGCGACGCGCAGCGGGATGGCGCAGTACTGGCCGAACCCGGTCTATCCCGACAGCGTGGCGGAGATCGCGGATTTCCAGATCGCCCACGCCTGGATGCTCGCCTACATCGGCTACCTCCAGCTGCGCCAGCCCTACGACCTGTGCACCCCGCGCAATTACGCGATGGCGACGCTGTGCGACGCACCGCTCTTCCAGTTCGATCTGACCGCCGCGCTGCGCGACCCGGGCGCCGGCAACGGGTTGATGCACGCATGGCGGGTGCTGTCCAGCCGGCCGATCGCCTCGGTCGGCGCCAACACCTTCGGCGACTACAACGCCTGGACGCCGATCGCTCCGGGCTACGACGTCTGGGCGGGCGGATCGACGCGGCTCGAAGCGACGGGCTGGAACCTGAGCGCGCCATTCGCGGCGGGCGAGCGCTGCCGCGCCATCGTGGCCTGGGCGGTGGATTGGCAGTCCTGGGAGGATTTCGAGAGTCTGCCGGGCTCGTCGCCGGACAGCGGCGTGCTGCCGATGATGCCGCGGTCCAACAACGGGACGAACTGGGCGGGCGGATCGCCGGGCACGGTCGCGGGCTACTGGGCGACCGACAGCTTCCATCCCGAGTTCCCCTACGCATGGAAGCGCCGCGACCGGCAGGCCACGGTGCTGCAGGAATGCGCGCTGCCGCACCAGAACTACTGCCGCGGCGCGGCCGACCAGAACACCCTGCCCAGCTACCTGATCCGGCATGGCGCCGACCGCAATCGCAACGGGGTATTCGATCGCGGTCCAGCGCGCAGCTCGACGCGGCTGCGCGCCACGACCATCGCGCGCTTCCTCGCCTACGATCCCCGCCTCTACCTCCAGCTCCGGTGAAACCCATGCGCGCCTTCACCCTGGTCGAACTGCTGGTCGCCCTGGCCCTCGGTCTGATCATCGCCTTCACTGCCTACGCCGGGCTGCGGGTCGCCGCCAAGACCATGACCGTGGCCCAGAACCTCTCGCGCGAGAATCGCGTGCTCGCCGACGGCTACGCGCGGGCGATGGGCGAGAGCGATTTCTGGTGGGCCGAGGACGACCCCTTCGACCCCGCTGGGCAGCAGCAGCGCAGGCCCTTCGACGATGCAGGCAACCCAGGCATCGCCAGTTCGACCGCCTACAACGTGGTCAATGGCGTCCCCGGCCAGGAGACGGTCTTCGGTCAGCCCTTCGCTCCGCTCGACCTCTCCGACGAGTATTGGAACTACAAGGTCTCGGACCCGCGCACCTGGTCGCGCCAGGGGTACTACAAGTCGCCGCATTTCCTCGGCTGGACCACCGGCAGCTACGCCCAGGTCGGCTGCATCGGTCACCCCGATGGCGAGAGCGCCTGGATGCACGTCGAGCAGGATCGCATGTACGCCAACCTCGGCTGGAACGGCTACGTCGACTACCTGCCCAACCCGTGGATCGTCGGTTACTACCTCGGGCGCGCGTCGGCCGCGGCGCCGACCACCGACAGCGCGGGCCGGTCGATCATGGGCACGGCGGACTGGTGGGAGATGTCGGCGTTCCCGCGCGGTCTGTTCCTGATCAGCATGAATGCGCACGAGATCTGGCTGAATTCCTCGCAGGCCCCCGAGAAGGCCCTGGGGCGGTCCGGCGTCCACCTCTACGACATCACCACCGCCTTCGCGCCGCGCCCGGGCTGGACCGCGGAAGGCGCCGGATCGGTGTACGTCCGCGTCTCTCAGCGCTCGGTCGTCAAGCGCCTGGGCGAAATGACCGCGCTCCAGCCCAGCTTGTACGCGTCCCTGCCGCACGTCGCGCTGACCCGGCGCGGTTGGCCGGAATCGCAGGTCAAGGTCCTGCGCACCAGCGACGCGCTCGAGACCGGCCGGGTCGAGGCGATCGTCGGCTTCACCAATCCGACCACCGGAGCGTCGCGCCAGTTCTCCTTCGCGCCCATCCCCACCAGCCTGCGCGGCGCGCGTCAGCAGCGGCAATGGGCGCACTGGAACGCCGCGGACATGGATCGCTGACATGGCGACCCGCTCTTCCCGCCGCGGCGCTTCCCGCCGCGGCGCCCTGCTGATCATCGTCACCGGATTGGCAGCCCTGCTGCTGAGCCTGGCGCTGACCTTCCTGTCGACCATGCGCAGCGACGGCGAACGCACGCGCGCGATCGTCCGCGACACCCAGGCGCGGATCATGCTCAGCGCGGCGATCTGCTACGTGCTCGAGACGTCGCGCCTGGGATGGGGCGACCAGGAGACCCAGGGCTGGAACGACGTGCGCAACCACGCCGTGGGCCCGATCCCGATCGACGCCGATCCCGAGGCCGGCGATCCCCGCGCGCCGACCAACCGGGTGTGGACCTCCGGCGAGTGGCCGGCACCGGGCACCAGCATGCGCGCGGCGATGGCGGTGTGGGAACGCGCTCCGGCCGCGGTGCGCGCCGGCCCGCGTAATCCGATCGCAGTCGGACCCGGGCTGCCTTTGCAGGATGACGCCGACGAGAACCGCATCCTGGTCGCCGGCCTGCATGGCGACTACGGCAGCTACCGATCGCTGGGCGACGCCTGGCGGGTCGGCAGCTACGACCGTCCCGATCCCGCCGCGGTGGTCGACCCGCGGGTCGATCCGCTCGCCTTCCGCGCCGGCGACGCCAAACCGCGCCCAGGCACCAGCAACCTCGCCTGGTTCCGCGTCTACCGGGAGAGCGCCGGCGATCACGACGGCGACCGCGTTCCCTATTACGACGTGCTCGACCTCAATGCCGGGCGAGGCGCCGACTGGAACGGCGCCGCCGACATCGCTTATCCCCCGAACGCGTCGGTGTTCGTGGTCACCTGCGGCGCCGGAGCCAGCCTCGGATTCCGCGATTGGGACGAGGTTCTGGCATCCGACGCGGGCGGGACTTTCCTCGACGACTCCGCCTATTTCGCCGAGATCCGCGGCGCCGAGACCGTGCTCTGGTACCGCATCGAATGGAGCGCCCAGACCGGGGACTACGGCCCCAAGGGTCGGCGCATGAACTGGTCGACGCCCTTCGACGGCTCGCCGATCTGGGACCAGATCTTCAGCATGCCCTCGCAGGGCGGGAGCATCCGCTGGGTGCAGCGGCTGGATCGCGAGCCGCCGGCGTGGTGAGCGCCCGTCGACCAGGCCGCTGATCGGAGGAACATACCGCTGATCGGAGGAATACGAAGGCCTGGCGCAGCAGGGTACATTCAATCGGCCGCTACCGCCGGATACCGTGTCGCCGATGCCGGACGACCAGCGCGCATGCGTCCGCCCCCAGTGCAAACAGCGCGGTGCGCCGTCGCGCCTGGCGATGACCCTGTTCGAGGTCGGGATCTCGCTGCTGATCGTCGGGCTCAGCGTGACCACCGTGCTGATGCTGTTCCCCATCGGCCTGAAGGCCCAGTTGGAGTCGCGCTACCGCATCGTCGCTGCCGGGCAGGCGCAGAAGCTGGTGCAGGGCATGCTCGAGCGCCAGCAGCACCTGGTGTTCGCCAGCGAAGGCCAGCAGGAGTGGGACCAGCCGTACGCCAGCCCGACCGTGCTCGCGCCCGACATCGACGGCGGCATCAACCTGCGGCGTGGCGGCGACACCTGGGAGCTGTGGTCGAGCTACGCGCCGCTGCCACCCGCGATCCTCGAGCGCATCGATTCCGACGGC
>JACDEC010000546.1 GCA_013816645.1 Planctomycetota bacterium | reverse complement strand
CAACCGCGCGCGGTCGCCGACCAGTTCGTCCGCGATCGGCACCGATCGATCGACCACCGAGGTCACCACCGCGGCGCGATCGTCGCTGCCGAAGGCCGCGACCAGGCCACCGGCCGCTTCGATGGCGACGCGCAGCCGGTCGGCGCCATCGTCGCGACCATCGGCAGGCGCGGACATCGACGCCGAATTATCGATCAGCAGCACCACCGCAGCCGCTCCGCTGCCCCCGCCGATGCGCCACAGTGGATGCGCCAAGGCCACCACCGCCGCTGCGATCAACGCCACGCGCAGCGCCAGCACCAGCAGGTCGCGCAGCTTGCGCCGCGCGTGCAGCCGCGGCGACAGCCGGTGGAAGAACATCAACGACGGCAGCTGCAGCGGCCGCCGGCGCAGCCGGAAAGCGAGATGCACGACCACCGGCGCAGCCGCCAACGGCAGCGCCCACATCCATCCCGACGACAAGAGCGTCGGCAGCAGGCTCATGCGCCAAACCGTGCAGGTCCAAGGGCAGGAATAAATGCAGAATCAAAGGCCACGGAGGGCCTCTTCGACTAAGGCCGACGTATCGCACAGCCGGTAGTCGACCGGGCACCCTTGGCAGCCCCTGCGGATCTCCTCGAGCCAATCGGCGACCCCGGCGCGGTAGGCCTCGCGGACCTCGTCGAGTTCGACCTCGAGGCGTTCGCCGGTCTCGAGATCGGTGATCTGGGCCAGGCCGCTGCCGGGCAGGTCGAGCTCGGCGCGGTCGACGACGTGCAGCACGCGCACGTCGTGGCCATCGTGGTGCAGGCGGCGGATGCCGTCGAGCGCCTCGCGGCTCGGCTGGAGCAGGTCGCTGATCACGAACACCAGCGAGCGCCTGGGCAGGAAGGCGGCGGCCTCGTGCAGGCTCTTGGCGAGGTCGCCGCGTCCGCCCGGCTCGACCGCGTCGATCACGTCGAGCATCGGGCGCAGTCCGGCCAGCGACGACGCAGCGGGATGGCGTTCGCGCAATCCGGCGCACAGCGTGACCAGCCCGGCGCGATCGCCCTGACCGGCGAGCACGTAGAGCAGCGCCGACGCCAGGTAGCGCGCATGGTCGAGCTTGCTGATCGGCCCCTGCCCGCGCCACGCCATGCTCTGCGACACATCGAGAGCGACGAACCCGGTGAGATCGGTCTCCTCCTCGAAACGTTTGACGAGGTAGCGGTCGGTGCGCGCGTACGCCGCCCAGTCGATGAGCGACGGCGCGTCGCCGGGCACGTACGGCCGGTACTCCGCGAACTCGACCGAGGCTCCATGCCGATTCGAGCGGTGCCCGCCCTGCCGACCGCCCGCCATGGCGCGCCGCGCCGTCACGGTGTGGCCGTGCAGCCGATCGGCGAGGTGCGGAGGGAGGAAGAGGCTCATTGGATACTCATTGCCACGGTGCGGAGTGCGAAGTGCGGAGTGCGAAGTGGGAGGCACGCTCGTACGCGCGGATACCGATGGATGCGCAACAGCGCCGCCGCACGCCGCACGCCGCACATCGCACGCCGCACATCGCACATCGCACCTACCCCGCACTCCGCCCCCCGCCCCCCGTACCTGCTCATGTGTACCCCGGCTCCTTCACCGCCGCGATCACCCGCTTGACGAGCTCGTCGCTCGAGACGTTCTCGGCGGCGGCGGCGAAGCTGGTGAAGATGCGGTGGCGCAGCACTGGCGCCGCGTAGGTGCGCACGTCGGCGCACGAGACGTTGCCGTTGCCGGTGAGCAGGGCGTTGGCCTTGGCAGCGAGCAGCAGGTACTGGCCGGCGCGCGGGCCGGCGCCGAAGCGCACGTAGCGGTTGATCCACTCCGGCGCCTCGGGCGTGCCGGGTCGGGTCGCGCGGATCAGCGCGGTGGCATAGGCGGCGACGTGCGGGCTGACCGGGACCTGGCGGACCAGGTGCTGGAAGCGCAGGATGTCCTGGGCGTCGAGCACGCGCTCGACCTCCCATTTGTGGTCCTTGGTGGTGCTCAGCAGGATCTCCTGCTCCTCGGCGGCGCTCGGGTAGCCGACGGTGATCGAGAACATGAAGCGGTCGAGCTGGGCCTCGGGCAGCGGGTAGGTGCCCTCTTGTTCGATCGGGTTCTGGGTGGCCAGCACCAGGAACGGCTGCGGCAGGTCGTAGGTCACGCCGGCGGCGGTGATGCGCCGCTCCTGCATCGCTTCGAGCAGCGCGGCCTGGGTCTTGGGCGGCGTGCGGTTGATCTCGTCGGCGAGCAGCAGGTTGGTGAACAGCGGACCCGGCGAGAAGCGGAAGCGCCGCGAGCCGTTGGCGGGATCCTCTTCGAGCACGTCGGTGCCGGTGATGTCCGACGGCATCAGGTCGGGGGTGAACTGGATGCGCCGGCTCGACAGGTCGAGCGTGCCGGCGAGCACCTTGGCGAGCAGGGTCTTGGCCAGCCCGGGCGCGCCGACGAGCAGGCAGTGGCCCTGGGCGAACAGCGCGACCAGCACCTGGGCGATGACCTCCTTCTGACCGATGACGATGCCGCCGACCTCGGCGAGGATCCGTTCGCGCGCCTGCTTGAGCCGGCCGACAGCCTCGTCGCGGTCGCCGAAGCTCTTGCCGGCGTGCGCGGTGCGTTCGATGGTCGCCTTGGCCGAGCTGAAGCGGAAGCGCACGTCCTTGAGCGCAAAGGCCTGCCCGTGCTCGAGGCGCAGCGCGCTGAGCGCGCGACCGTCGAGGTGGATGGCGCCGTCGACCAGCTGGCGGATCGTCCAGGTGCCGTCGGTGCGTTCGACCACCGCGTGCTTGGGTTCCAGCCGGCGATCGCGCACGCCGCATTCCGGCCCCGAGCCGATGAAGACCTTGGCGCTGGCGAGGTCGTGCTCGCTGATCACGGC
>JACDEC010000545.1 GCA_013816645.1 Planctomycetota bacterium | reverse complement strand
CCCCCCGGTCCCGATCTGCGTGTTGCATTGGCGCGCTCGGGCACGAGCGCGCGCTTGACGTCCGGCACCTACTCCGGCTGCGCTGAAGCACCCGCGCTGCGCGCGGGCACGCCCGGCTTCGCCGTGCGGGGCCCTGTTTGTACGGGGGATGCCTGCGGCATCCCCCCCGCGCCGTTCGGCCGGAGGAACCGGCCTCACTCCCCCCGGTCCCGATCTGCGTGTTGCATTGGCGCGCTCGGGCACGAGCGCGCGCTTGACGTCCGGCACCTACTCCGGCTGCGCTGAAGCACCCGCGCTGCACGCGGGCACGCCCGGCTTCGCCGTGCGAGTGCCTCGGACCTGGACCGTATGCCCTGCCCTGCCCTGCCCATCTGGGGAAAATCCCCCGAAGGGGGCGACAGACCGTAGCCGGGGGCGTGAGCCCCCGGTTCCAGGTCGCTCCCAGGCAAAGCCCCCGAAGGGGGCGACACAGCGTGCACGAGGGCGTGAGCCCTCGGCTTCAGTCCCGCCCGTTACCCCTGCCCACTAGGCGCTGACCCCGGTGCATCTAGATTGCCCCGGCCATGACCGAACCCGCCCAACCGCCGCAAACCGTCGACCAGTACCGCGCCGCGCGCGCGGCCAAGGCGGCGAAACTCCGCGACCTCGGCATCGACCCGTTCGGGCAGACCTTCGCCACGACCCACAGCGTCGCGCAGGCGCGCGCGCTGTGCCCGGCGATGGTGGTCGGCGCGGCCGAACAGGAACGGCCCGAGCGCGTCGTGCTCGCCGGGCGCATCGGCAACCTGCGCTCGTCGGGCAAACTGACCTTCGCCACGCTCTTCGACCGCAGCCGCGGCGACCTCCATCGCGAGCAGGCGCTCGCCGCGACGCCCGAGATCGAGGGCGCCGAAGCCAAGAAGGCGCGCGGCATCCAGCTGTTCCTCGACTTCAAGGCGCTGGGCGAGCGGCAGTGGGCGATCGTCGAGGCGCTCGACCTCGCCGACTGGGTGGGCGTCGCCGGGCGGGTCGGGCGCAGTAAGCGCGGCGAGATCAGCGTGTTCGTCGAGGAACTCACCGTGCTCGGCAAGGCGATGCTGCCACCGCCGCACCAGGCCGGCGCCGACAGCGGCGAGCTCTCGCCCGAGACCCGCGCGCGCCAGCGCTACCTCGACCTGATGATGTCCGACGCGTCGCTGGGCACCTACATGCTGCGCAGCCGGATCGTCTCGGCGGTACGGCGCTTCTTCACCGACCGCGGCTTCCTCGAGGTCGAGACGCCGATCCTGCAGACCCTGCCGGGCGGCGCCGCGGCGCGGCCGTTCACCACCCACCACAACGCGCTCGACATCGACCTCTACCTGCGCATCGCCCCCGAACTCTACCTCAAGCGCCTGCTGGTCGGCGGCATGGAGCGGGTCTTCGAGATCGGGCGCAACTTCCGCAACGAGGGCATCTCGCTGCGCCACAATCCCGAATTCACCATGATCGAGTGGTACCAGGCCTACGCCGACCACCACGAGATGATGCGCCTGACCGAGGCGCTGTTCGGCGCGCTGTGCGACGGCGTGCTCGGCACCCGCACCATCCGCTTCGGCGAGCACGTCATCGACCTGTCCAAGCCGTGGCGGCGCTTCGGCTACCACCAGGCGCTCAAGGAGCTCGGCGGGCTCGACTACGAGGACCGCGCCGCGGTCACCGCCAAGGCCCGCGCACTCGGCATCGCGCCCGAAGCGCACCCGACCTACGATCGCCTGGCCAACGCGGTGTGGGAAGCGGTGGTCGAGCCGCACCTGATCGAGCCGACCTTCATCACCGACCAGCCGACCTGGCTGACCCCGCTGTGCAAGACCCACGCTGGCGACCCGTCGCGCACCTTGCGCTTCGAGGCCTTCATCGCGCGCATGGAGGTCGGCAACGCCTACACCGAGCTCAACGATCCCGACCTGCAGCGCCAACGCTTCCGCGAGCAGGTCGCCGAAGCCGAGGCCGCCGAGGATGAGGACGCCGGCGTGGTCGCGGGCGCGATCGACGACGACTACTGCACCGCGCTCGACCACGGCCTGCCCGCGTGCGGCGGTCAGGGCATCGGCATCGACCGCCTGGTCATGCTGCTCGCCGGCCAGACCAGCATCCGCGACGTGATCCTCTTCCCGACCATGCGCCCGCAGTGACGCGCCGGCGCTGAGCGCGCCGCGCGGCTGCATTTCCGCATTCCGCAATCGCGCACCAACGTGCGCTGAAGTGACCACGCGTAGCACCGCGCATACGGCGCCCGGCGCGCAGCGCGCGACTTCGTGAAAGGCCGTAAGCCACCGCGCCGATCAGCGCCTCCTGGATATCCGGCACTCCCTCCGCCGGCTCATCCATCCAGGAGATTCCCATGTCCCGATCCGCATCCCGTCGCACCGGCTTCACGCTCATCGAACTGCTGGTGGTGATCTCGATCATCGCCATCCCATCGGCATGGTCCGGGCGATGGCCTTCAAGGCTGCCGACGGCAACAACCTCAAGGGCGTGATGACCGCGATCATCGCCTACCAGGGCAGCGAAGGCAGCTATCCCATCGCCACCACCACCGCGACCAGCGCGGCGACGTTGTTCGCCACCGGCGCCGCCGGCAGCGCCGAGGCCCGCGCGGTCACCGTGCGCAGCTTCGAACTGCTCGCCGACAGCATGCAGTTGCCCGCGGGTCTCTGGAAAGCGCGCGGCGCGATCGGCAACGGACCGACCGCCAAGCCCAACCGCCTCGATCCCGCGTCGACCTGGGGCGCCGGACCGGCGGTGATCTCCTGGGCCTTCGACTGGTGCCTGCCCGGCGAGTGCGCGTCCTACCGCAGCGTGCTGGCGACGCGCGATCCGGCGATCTACCGCCACC
>JACDEC010000544.1 GCA_013816645.1 Planctomycetota bacterium | reverse complement strand
GGGCGGCACCGTGGCGGCGCGGGCGCTGCGTGCGGCCGATCGCCCACCGCGCGGCGAAGAGCCCGCATCGCGTCGCGCCGCCTTCGAGGAGTTCTTCTACGCCAAGCTCGCGCGCGGCGAGCTGCGCCCCGGCGACGTGTTCAGCGAGCTGCAGCTCGCCCACGAGGCCGAGCTCAACACCGTGCCGGTGCGCGAGGGGCTGCTCGCCATCGCCCGCACCGGCCTGGTCGCCAAGGAGCCGCGCCGGCGCTGGACCGTGGTCCGCCTGGATGCGCGCATGGTCGACGAGCTCTTCGAATTGCGCGAACTGTTCGAGCTGCACGCGGTGCGCGCCGCGGTGGCGCTGCCCGACGGCGATCCGCTGCTCGACCAGCTGCGCGGGATCCTCGACGAGCACGCAGCGCTTGCCCGCAGGCCGCGCGTCGCCGATTTCCTGCGCCTCGACGAGCGCTTCCACCGCACCCTGCTGGCCTGCGCGCGCAATCGTTACGTCGCCGAGCAGTTCGCCACCATCTCGATGCTGATCCGCTTCCAGCTCGCCGAGAACCAGGTCGGCGAGCGCGGCATGCGCCTCGGCCTGGCCGCCCATCCCCAGGTGATCCGCGCAGTGCTGGCGCGCGACGTCGCAGGCGCCGAACGCGCCATGCGCGAGCACCTCGGCGGCGCCCACGGCATCACCCTGCTCGCGGCCGGCGTTGGCCAACCTGCTTCCCCGGAGTGACCATGCGCATCGAATCCGTCGACATCTTCTATCTGCGCATGCCCGAGGTGCTCGACATCGGCGATGGCAGCCAGGACGCCACCCTGGTGCGGGTCAGCGGCGGTGGCCATGTCGGCTGGGGGCAGTGCGAGGCGTCGCCGCTGGCGTCGATCGCGGCCTGGGTGTGCCCGCTGTCGCACAGCGCCTGCAAGCCGGTGTCGGCCTCGGTGCTCGGCCGCGCGCTCGACAGCGTCGAAGATATCGTGCGCATCGGCGACGAGGTGCGCGCCAACAGCCTCGATCTGCTCCAGGCCGAGCACATGCTCTCCGGCGTCGACATCGCGCTGTGGGACCTGCTCGGCCGGGCCAAGGGCGAACCGGTCTGGCGCCTGCTCGGCTACCGCCAGGCCCATCCCAAGCTGCCCTACGCCTCGGTGCTGTTCGGCGACACGCCGCAGGAAACTTTAGAGAAAGCCAAGCGTTCGCGCGCCGCCGGCTTCCGCGCCGGCAAGTTCGGCTGGGGTCCGTACGGCAAGGGATCGGCCGCGGCCGACCGCGATCAGGTCATGGCCGCGCGCGAGGGCCTGGGTCCCGACGGCGTGCTGCTGGTCGACGCCGGCACCATCTGGAACGAGGACGTCGCCCGCGCCAGCGAACGCGTCGCCGCGCTGCGCGAAGCGCGCACCACTTGGTTGGAGGAGCCGTTCCATACCGGTGCGCTGGGCGCCTACGGCGAACTCGCCAAGCGCTGCGCGCCGGTCAAGCTGGCCGGCGGCGAGGGCAGCCACAACTTCCACATGGCCCAGCACCTCATCGACCACGGCGGCATCGGCTACGTGCAGATCGACACCGGGCGCATCGGCGGCATCACTCCCGCCAAGCGGGTCGCCGACTACGCGCACGCCAAGGGCGTGACCTACGTGAACCACACATTCACCTCGCAACTCTCGCTGTGCGCCTCGCTGCAGCCCTACGTCGGCATCGCCGGCGACGAGATCTGCGAGTACCCGACCGAGTCCAAGGCGGTATCGGCGCGCTTGACCAAGGAACGCCTGCTGCCCGGCGCCGACGGCCTGATCCGCGTGCCGGATACGCCGGGCCTGGGCATGACCCCGGATCCCGCGGTGATCCGCGAGTTCCTGGTCGACGCCGAGATCCGCGTCGCCGGCAAGACCCTCTACCGCACTCCGTCGATCTGATCCACCCAACCGCAGTCCAGAGGTGCCCGCCATGCCCCGCCAGATCGTCCGCCCCAAGGACCTCGACCTCGACTCACCCGGCCGGCGCGACTACCACGTCGCGCTCGAGCACGACAGCATGTGGGGCGACCACCTCATCCCGCTGACCGTGATCGTCGGACCGGAGGCCAAGCCCGATCGCGGCCTGGTCGCCTTCGGCTCGAACCACGGCAACGAGTACGAAGGACCGGTCGCCATCAAGAACCTGCTCGGCGAGATCAAGACCGCCGACGTGCGCGGGCGCATCATCCTCGTCCCGGTGCTCAATCCCTCGGCGTTCCGCACCGGCACCCGCGAGAGCGTCGGCGACGATCGCGTCAACATGAACCGCGCCTTCGTCGACGGCGCTGGCAAGCAGCCCGGGATCGCCGGCATCACCCACCGCATCGCCGCGTTCGTGCGCGAGTTCATCTGGCCGCGCGTCCACGTCGTGCTCGACATCCACTCGGGCGGCGAATCGATCAAGTTCGCCTGCGTCGCCAGCTTCCATCCGCTCGACGATCCCGAGCAGTCGCGCTTGGTCGAGGAGACCGCGCAGTGGTTCGGCGTGCCGTTCGTGATGACCTACCAGAACAACACCCCCGGCCTGCTGACCAGCGAGGCCGAGCGCCTGGGCAAGATCGTCATCGGCACTGAACTCGGCTACGGCCGCGCCATCGACGCCAAGGGCTTGGCCTACGCGCGCCAGGGCATCCTCGCCGCGGCGATCCGCCAGGGTCAGCTGAAAGGCACGATCGCGCCGATCGGCCACCACGCCGACGGCACCCAGCTGCGCGTGGCGATCGTCGACCGCGCATGCTACACCCCGGCCCCGTTCGCCGGACACTACCAGCCCGTGATCGACATCGGCGGCAGGGCGCGCGCCGGCGAGGTCGTGGCCTGGCTGCACGACTTCGACCGCGTCGACGAGGAGCCGCACGC
>JACDEC010000093.1:1984-9266 GCA_013816645.1 Planctomycetota bacterium | reverse complement strand
ACTGTCGCATGGTGTCTGCTTCCGGACAAGGACGCCGCAGGCGTCCGCCCGGACGAGCGGCTGCAAGCCGCGACCGGACGCACGGTCAGTTGCTAACGCTTGGCAAGCTGGACTGGTGGCCATACTCCGCCCCCCGTACGACATGGCCAAGCTCAACGACCTCATCCAGCGCTACCTCGCCGACAACGGCCTGACCGCGCGGGCCTTCGCCGAGCGGGTGGACATGAGCTACCCGACGCTGTTATCCCTGATCAACAAGGGACATGTACCGCGCAAGGTCGAGCACCGCGAGGCCATCCGTGCGGCGCTCGGGCTCGATCCGGCGGCGTGGGCGGGCGCCCTGGCATCCAGCAGCCGCGATGGCGTCCAGTTGCCGAGCGAAGGTCCGCTCAATCTCCAGCAGATGATCGTCAAGGCGCTCTACGCCAACGGCTTCAGCGAGCAGACCTTCGCCCGGTCATCAGGCATCCCGTACCCGACCCTGCTCGGCGTCACCCGCAAGGGCGCGCTGCCGCGCACCGACACCATCGAACGCATGGCCGAGGGGTTGAACCTCGACCCCGACGAGCTCAATCGCGCCGTCGAACGCAGCCGTCAGCTGCGTCGCGAAGATGCGCCCGAGGTCACCATGGCCGCGGATTCCGGGGGCGAGAGCTCGCCGGTACAGCGGCTGTCGGCGCTGCTCAAGCGCCGCGGCCTCAGCCTCGCGGCGTTCGCCCGCGAGCACGAGATCCCCTATCTCGCCTTGATGCGTGTCGTCACCACCGGATCCCATCCGCACCGCGACGAGGTGTTGGAACAGCTGGCAAAGGCCCTCGCCATGACCGACACCCAGCCCAGCGACAGCGACACGGAGCGCGCCGGCGCCGATGCTCCGGTCACCCCCTTGCAAGCGGCGCTGCGCAAGCTGATCGACGATCGTCACCTCACCATGAAGGCGTTCGCCGAGCTCGCCGATCTCAGCGTGCTGACCGCAACCCGCCTGGTGAAGCAGGGCACGCTGCCGAGCCGCGCCGCGACCCACCAGAAGCTGCGTACCCTGCTCAATCTCTCCGAGTCCGCCTACACCGACCTGCTCGCCCGTTCGGCCGGCCCGGCCGGAACCCCGGTGGCCAGCGAGGAAGGCGACGATTTCCAGCATCGCGAGACCGACGAGATCGTGCCGCAGGGCGACAACGCCAGCGCGCTCTACCGGCGCAGCGACCTCGCGCGCGACGCGGGCAAGGATCCCAAGGCCCAGGTGGTCGACATCATCGGACGGCTGAATCCGCGACAACTGCAGGCCCTGCACCAGTTCCTGGTGACCATGCTCTAGGCGTCGCGGACCTCCGCGTATTCCCGGCGCTTGTTTGTTAACGATCGTTATTAGACTGATCCCGCGTGTGGGGCGCATAGCTCCACGGCGATCGTGCGCGAAAGGCCGTCATGGAGGTGATCGTATTCCTCTGGAAGACGTTCGGCGGCGGTTCGCTGATCGCGATGGCCGGGGTGGTTCTCGGCATCATCGCGCTGACGCGACTCTCCCGACTCGAGCAGGAACTCGCGCGCCTGCGCGCCCAGATCGCGGCGCTGCGAGCGCCGCAAGCGCCCGCGGATCCGATCGCCGCCTTGCGTGAGCGGCTGGTGCAGGCGAATCGATCGGCGCCGACGGCCGACTTTGCGCCGGGCGAGCCTCCGAATCCGTTGGCGCCCGCAGTGCCGATTGCGCCTGCGGAACCGATTGCGCCTGCGGAACCGATTGCGCCTGCGGCTCCGGCGCCTCATCAGTTCGGAGAAACGCTTCGGCGGCCACAGGAAACCTCGCCGGTGCCACCGGTGGTGACTCCGTTCGATCCGCTGCCTGCATCGGCGACATCCGAGCGACGCGAAACTCCGGCACGCGCTCCGACTCCGCCTCCTGCGCCCGCGAAGCCCGACGCGCCCGTCGCGCAGGGCCAGCAACCGACGGCGAAGCCAAAGCCCTCGTCGCCATCGCGCGACATCGAATCGGAGGTCGGCAAACGGTGGCTGACCTGGGCCGGCATCGCGCTGCTGTTCCTGGGAGCGGTGTTCCTGCTCAAGTACGCGTACGATCAGGACTGGCTCGGGCGCATCATCGGTCCGCGCACGCGCGTGGTCGGCATCGCGCTGGCCGGCGCTGCGGCGCTGGCCTGGGGCCTGCGCCTGCAGCGCCAGGGCATGACGGCGATCGGCGAAGGCGTGGCTGGCGGCGCCATAGCGCTGCTCTACCTCGCGGTCTACGGCGCGTTCTCGCCGGCGCTGCTGCTGGTTCCAGAGCCGCTGTTGCCAGGCAAGGCGGCGTTCGTGCTGATGGCCGCGGTGACCGCGCTGGGCATGGGGCTCGCCGGGCGGCGCGACGCGCTGGCGATGGCGATCTGCGCGATGGTCGGCGGCTTCGCCACCCCGCTCTTGGTCGACACCGGCGGCGGCTCGCGCGATGGCCTGTTCACCTACATCCTGCTGCTCGACCTCGGCGTGCTCGGCGTGGCGTTGTACCGCCGCTGGCGCGCGCTCGATCTGCTGGCCTTCGCCGGCACCGTCGCCTTGTACCTCGGCTGGTGGCACCAGCGCGAACCGCATGCCACGGGCATCGCCTGGGCGATGCTGGCCTGGTTGGCGGTGTTCCACGCGGTGTTCCTCGTGCTGCCCTTCGTGCACCATTGGCGGATGCGTTCTCCGGTGACCATCGAACGCTTCTGCCTGGCGCTCGCCAATCTCGCCTTCGCGCTGGCCTTCGCCGCGCACCTGTTGCGCGCCGACGAACCGCGGCTGCTCGCGGTCATCTGCCTGATGCTGGCCGGGGTGTACGCGCTGGTCGGAGTGGTGACCCGCCGCCGGGTCGGCAACGACCCCAAGGTGGTGCACGGCTTCCTGGCGCTGGGCGCCATGCTGCTGACCCTCGGGCTGTTCTACCTGCTGCCGGTCGAAGCGGTCGCCACCGCGTGGGCCGCGGAATCGGTCGCGCTGCTGTGGATGGGTTACCGCTTCGCGCATCCGCAGACCCGCGCCATCGCGCACGGCGTGCTGGCGATCGCGGCGCTGCGCATCCTCGTGGTGCATCTGCCGCTCGGCGATCCGGCGGCGGCGCTGGTGTTCAACGGTTGGCTGCCGGGACTGCTGGTCGTCCCGCTCGGCGCGGCGGCGTTGGCGACGGTCCATCGTGTCGCCGGGATCGCCGGCGATCGCGTGCAGCGCTGGTGCTGGTGGTCGGCGGCCTTGGCGATCGTGCTGTGCGGCACCGCCGAACTGCATCGCTATGCCCAGGGCCATCCCGCGGCGTGGGTGCTGTGGCCGAGCCTGTCGGCGATCGCCGTGTGGTGGGCGCTGGGTGGCATGACGCTGCTCGCGTGCGCGCGCCGCTGGATCTCGCCGTCGACCGCCGTGCTCGCGGTGCTGCCCATCCTGGTCGGTGCGGCGCTGGCGCTGCAGACCTACACCGTGGCGTGGTGCGGGGGGGCGCCCGCCGCCAATCCGCGCTTCCTCAGCGCGGCTGCCTGCCTGGCAGCGGGTTGGCTGTGGATGCTGATCGGGCGCCGCGAGCTCGCTGCCGATGATCTCCAGCCCGTCCGTTCGACGGTGCGCGCCGTGGTGGTCATCGGCGGATTGCTGCTCGCCACCCTCGAGACCGTATCGTGGTGCGCGGTGGGCGAATCGTCGTCGGACCACGCGGTGCTCCACCGCGCGCTGACCCTGGTGTGGAGTTTGAGCGCGATCGGCGCGGCGATCCTCGCCGCGACCGTCCGCTCGCGCGCCATCGCGGTGATCGCCTTGATGATGCAAACGCTCGCGGTGCTGGCCGCGGCTGGACTGTTCTTCCGCGACTGCGGCAGACAGGTTCCCTTCGCCAATGCGCGCTTCCTGCTCGCGGCGTTGGCGGTGGCGGGGCTCGCCGTCCAGGCGTTGGCCTGGTCGGGCGCCGACCTGCGCCGGCGCATCCATCATTGCATCCAGGTCGTGGCGACCCTGTTCATCAGCGCCGAACTCTGCTGGTGGGCGGCGGACCACGTCGATCGTCATCAGCACATCGGCTACGCCGTGGTCGCGGTGGCGTGGACCTGGGGACTGTCGGCGCTGGTCGCGTTCTGGCGGGCCGATCGCGCGCGCGGGGTGGGCGCGGTGGTGTTGGGAACGCTGGCTGGGCTGTTTGCCGGTTCGCTCGCGCTGCTTGCCTACGCGTGGGAATGGCATGCGGTCCTGCCCGCGGTCAATGCCCGCTGCCTCGCGGCCGTGGTCACGCTCACCGCTCTGGTCTACGCGTCCCGGCTGGTCCGATCCGGGCGGCTGATGACCGCGAACGCCTCGGCCAGCTCCGCCTTCGCCTGGCTGGCCGTCGGCTACGGCTTCATCCTCAGCACGCTCGAGTCCTACCACTTCTTCCGCGAGGCCGCCGCCGACCCGGTCGCAGGCGCGCGCGTCGCGACCTTCGCGGTGACGGTGACCTGGCTGGGCTTGGCGGCGACCGGGCTGGCGATCGGCTTCCGCATCGGCAACCGGACCACGCGGCTGCTCGCGCTCGCCCTGTTCGCGCTGACCGCGGCGAAGCTCCTGGTCGTCGACATGCGCGGCGTGCAGCAACTCTACCGGATCCTCGCCTTCCTGCTCACCGGCGCGGTGCTGGTCGGGGCTTCTTACGCGTACCACCGCCTGGAACGCCTGGTCTCGGGCACCGATCGCGCCGATCGCTGAGCCTGAGCGGGCGCTTCAGCTCAATCCAGCTCCCCGAGCGTGCGCAGGGCGGTGACCACCTCGGCGGCGGCGGTGCTGTGGTTCAGGCAATAGATGTGCAGACCCGGCGCGCCATCGGCGAGCAGTTGCCGGCACAGCGCGATGGTCCAGCGCAGTCCAGCCTTGCGCACCGCCACCGCGTCGTCGCCGAGCGGCTCGATCGCCGAGCGCAGGCCATCGGGGATGGTGGCTTGGCAGATCGCGGCGAAGCGGGTCAGCGACTTCCAGTTGGTGATCGGCAGGATGCCGGGGATGACCCGCGGGCGTCGACCGAGCCGGCCTTCCAGCCAGGTGACCAGTTCGCGGTAGGGGGTCGCTTCGAAGAAGCACTGGGTGATCGCCGCGCTCGCCCCCTTGGAGAACTTCTCGACGAGGTGGCCCCAATCGCTGAGGCGGTCCGGAGCGTCGGGATGCTTCTCGGGGAATGCCGCGCAGGCGATCGCGAAGCGGCCATCCGCCCGGATCAGGTCGATGAGGTCCGAGGCATGGGCGCAACCGCCGTCGGTCGGGGTGAAGCGCGTCTCGCCCTTGGGCGGATCGCCGCGCAGGGCGAGCAGGTTGGTGATGCCCGCGCCGGCGTACTCGTCGAGCAGCGCGCGCAGCTCGGCCTTGGTCGCGTTGACGCAGGTCAGGTGCGCCATCGCGCTGATCCCGGTCTTGGCTTGGATGTGCTCGACGATCTCGCGGGTCTTGGCGCGCGTGCCGCCACCGGCGCCGTAGGTCACCGACACGAAGTCCGGGCCAAGCGGCACCAGCTGGTCGATGGTGTCCTCGAGGGTGTGCCAGCCGCGGTCGGACTTGGGCGGGAAGAATTCGAACGACAGTGTCCGTGATTTGGCGGCGACCAGGGCGTCGAGGCGCATGGTCACGATGCTGGCCACATCCATCGGTGCATCAACATGAAACGATGGCCCGAAGGTGGCATCGAGCGCTGATTGCCGAGCGGCTTCGGTCCACGACCGTGCGGCATGGCAGCGCTCGGCGGCACAATCATCCTCTGCGATCACGTCTACCAGGCCAACGGCGGTAAGTACGTGATCGCCGGTACCTACACCACCGTCGAGGTCCGTTGCCCGACGCTGCGCCGCGCCAGCCACGCCTTCAACGGTCTCGGCCTGTATACGCGCCTGCGTCCCGAGCGCCTCGGCGCGCTCGCCTGCGAAGCCCACGTCCGCGACGAATCACAGCCGCCGTGGACCGCCCCGCTGTTGCGCTGCAACTGGGAGGCGCGGGTCACCGAACAGAACATCCGCCTGCTCGAATTCGCCCTGACCGCCCCCGGATTCGTCATCCAGCTCGGCGACGAGCCTGGGCTCGACGAGAGCCCCGAACTCACCCTGCGCTACGCCGTCGAACTACGCGTCGACGGCGAGGTCATCGCCGCCACCCCGCTCGATCTGCGCTTCCTACGCACTCCGCCACTGGCCTCCCCGGCCGGTTGACTTCGCTCGCGCAGCGACACCATTCCGCGCTCGGCCACGTTCCGCCTTCGCACGCCCACGTGCTCCCATCGTCTAGTGGCCTAGGACAACGGATTCTCAGTCCGTGAACAGGGGTTCGACTCCCCTTGGGAGTACCAAGACACCCGCAGCCTCGGCTGCGGGTGTCGCTTTTGGTGCGAGCCCTTTCGTCCGCTGTCGCATCCCGTCACGTTTCCGGGGGTTAGCACGACCCATTGCGGCAGCATGTGGGCACGGGCGCAAGGCGTGCGCCGGCAATGGCATGGGTTCGAAGGAATGGGTTCGATAGAAGGAATGGTTCGATTGGTGGAAGGAATGGTGGCTCATGATCGGAAAAGTTTTCCATATCTGGCAATGCGAGGACGCCTGGGAAGTCCGCGGCGCGGAGGACCTGTACGCGCTCGAAGTCTTCGACAGCAAGGACGAGGCCATCGAGTGGTGCAAGGAGCACGCCGAGGAGGCTGATGTCTGCCGCATCTGCTTCTGGAATCCGATGGCCCTGACCGCCGGGGATCGCGACTGACCCGACCGGGGTGGGTTCTCGTGTCAGGACACTCGTGTCCTGACACGGAAATCCTTCACATCTGGCTTGGCCGCGATGGCCGTCTGCTGCGTTGCGCGAACCTTGCGGTAGCGCTGCTACCGCGGCGGTTCGCGCGCCTTGCATCCAGCCACCGGGGCCGTCGCCATCTGCAAAGAATTTCCATGTCAGGACACTAGGCGCGTGCGCGCTGTTTCGCGCCCAGCGCGTCGGTGAGCATCGGCAGCAACGCGGCCGCCGTGGCGTTCTCGTCGCAGATCACGTACTGCGCGCCGGCGGCGTGCAGTTCGTCGACGTGCGCCGCGTAGGGGCTGCGCGCGATGATCACCAGTTCCGGATCCAGCGCGCGCAGCCGCGTCGCGACTACCGCCGAGGTGTCGGCGACCGGGAAGGTCAGCACGATCAGCGCGGGTCGGTGGCCGATCAACGGCAGCCAGGTCTCCATGTCCTCGATGCGGCCCTGGTGGCTGCGCACGCCGGGCGTGGTCGACCACGGCGCGAGCAGGCGCGGGTTACGGTCGATGAGCATCAACGGATGTCCCGCGGAATGCAGGGT
>JACDEC010000093.1:0-1974 GCA_013816645.1 Planctomycetota bacterium | reverse complement strand
CGGTATTGCCGACCGGACCCAGGCCCGCGACGACGATGGTGTTGCCGGTGTCGACGATGTCTTCGAGCCGGCTGCGCGGCAGCAGCGGCACCGCCAGCCAGATCAGCAGGGGGGTGGCCGCCAGGCTCAGGCAGGCGATGGCGATGATCAGCTTGTGCAGGTCGCCGGACCCTCCGCCCGAGAACGCCGCGCTGGCCAGCACGAAGCTGAATTCGCCGATCTGCCCGGTCATGATCCCGCAGCCGAGCGCGGCCTTGGTGGACAGGCCTGCCATGCGCAAGGCCGCGGCCGCGAGCAGCGCCTTGACCACGATGCTCACAGCCAGACCGCCGAACACCTGCACGGGATGCGCCATGAGGAAGCGCGCGTCGAACTGGGTGCCGACCGAGACGAAGAACAGGATCGCCATCAAGCCCTGCAGCGGCCGGGTACTGGTCTCGATCGCGGTGCGGTGCTCGTCGCCGCCCAGCGCCAGGCCGGCGCAGAACGCCCCCACCGCGGCGCCCAGGCCGACGTGCTCGGTGAGGAAGGCCGCGCCCAGGGCGAGGGTGATCGAGAACGCGACTTCGAGTTCGGGCAGCTTGGCATCGCGGATGCGGTTGAAGACCGCGCTGGCCAGCACGCTGCGCAGCACGAAGGTCGCGAGCAGGCAGACGACCAGCCCGCCGAGCATCGCCCACGGTTCGGGTCGCGCGCCCTGCGGGCGGGTCAGCGAAATCACCGCAAGCATCGGCGCCAGGCACAGGTCCTGGGCGAGCAGCAGGCCGACCACGGTCTGTCCTTCCTCGCGCTGGCGCAGGCGCCGTTCGTCGAGCGAGCGCAGGACGACCAGGGTCGAGGACACCGCCAGGCAGCAACCCAGGGCGATGGCGTCGGGCAGGCTCAGGCCGAAGGCCAGGGCCGCCCCGGCTCCCGCCGCGACGGTCAGGCCGATCTGCCCGGCGGCCCCGACTGCGACCTGGCGCACCCGGCGGCGCATCGAATGCAGGTCGAGCTCGAGTCCCAGCGAGAACAGCAGCAGGGCCGCGCCGATCTCGGCCACGGCGTGCAGGTCGTGCTCGCCGACCAGGCCGATCGGCCCGAACGGGCCGGCGATCGCCCCGGTGATCAGGTAGGCGACCAGCGCGCTGACCCGCAGCCGGTGGGCGACCAGCACCAGGGGCAGGCCGAGCGCGAGTAGCAGCAGCACCGGCACCAGCGGACCCATGCGCGCAATAGACGGGTCGGGCGGCGGGCTGCTACTGCGGATCGCGGTCCGCCCGCGTGACATCGGCGCGGCGCTCGCTACCCCAGGAGCGTGAGCGATCTGCCGACCTTGATGCCGCTGATCCAGAAGAGCGCCGAGTACCTCGGCGCGCGCGGCATCGGCAACGCGCGGCGCGAGGCCGAGTGGATCTTCGCCGAGGCCCTGCAGCTCAGCCGGCTCGAACTCTACACCCGCTTCGACATGCCGCTCGACGAGCCCGAGGTCGCCCGGCTGCGAGCGCTGGTCCAGCGCCGCGGACGTCGCGAGCCGCTCGCCTACGTGCTGGCCAACCAGCCCTTCCGCGGCTTGCGCCTCGCGGTCGGGCCCGGCGTGCTGGTACCCCGCCCCGAGACCGAGGAGTTGGTCGATCGCGTGCTCGCCGACCTGCCGCCCGGGCCGGCGCGGGTGCTCGACATCGGCACCGGATCGGGCGCCATCGCCCTGGCGATCAAGCACGAGCGACCCGCATGCAGCGTCGAGGCGGTTGACATCAGCGACGCCGCGCTCGCCTTCGCGCGCGCCAATGCCGCCAGCCTGGGGTTGGACGTCGCCCTGCGCTGCGCGTCGCTCGGCGACGGCGCCCAGCCGCCCTATGACCTGGTGGTCGCGAACCTGCCCTACATCGCCGAGAGCGAACGCGCCCAGTGCGACCCGGAGCTCGCCTTCGAACCGCAGGAGGCGCTGATGGCCGCGGACGACGGCCTGGCGCTGATCGCCCTGCTGATCGC
>JACDEC010000543.1 GCA_013816645.1 Planctomycetota bacterium | reverse complement strand
GTCCGCGGATCCGCGGGCACGCTCTCGGAAGGTCCATCGCTGGGCACCCCGCCATTGCAGCGGCGGCGCAGTCCCGCGCAAGCGCTCGCCCCCGGATGCTCTCCGATCTCTTTTTGCACTTTGTGCGGCGCCTCGCGCCGCACCCAGGGCTGCTCCTTCCCAGGGGGCAGCGCCGGAGGCGCGTTACGTGGGGGAGGCGGCCTGATGCCGCTCCCCCACGACAGACTCCCCCAACAACAGTTCTTGCACGACCTGCTCGATGGTCGGTTCCTCGATCTGCACGTCGCCCACCGGCAGCGCGGCAAGCGCCTTGGCGAGCAGCGCCGGGATGTCGACGTCTTCGCCGAGCGTGGCCAGGACCTGGAGCGGGGACACCGTCTCCCAGCTGATGCCGGGGGCGGCGAGACCGGCCGCGACCGGATCGCCGGGCGCGCGCAGCGACAGGCGCAGGCGTTTGCGAGCGCCATAGCGCGCCTTGAGCGCGTCGAGATCACCGTCGTGCATGATCCGGCCGTGGTCGATGACCACCACCCGCCGGCACAGCGCCTCGATGTCCTGCATGTCGTGGGTGGTGAGCAGGATGGTGGTCGCCTGTTCGCGGTTGAGCTCGAGCAGGAAGGTGCGCAGGCGCGCCTTGGTCGCGACGTCGACGCCGACGGTCGGTTCGTCGAGGAACAGCACGGGCGGCGCGTGCAGCAGGCTGGCGGCGATGTCGGCCTTCATGCGCTGGCCCAGCGACAGCTTGCGCACCGGCGTGCGCAGGAACTCGCCGAGTTCGAGCACCTGGTCGAAGCGCGCGAGGCGCTGGCGGTAGAGGTCGATGGGCACGTCGTAGAGGTGGCGCAGCAGCTCGAAGCTCTCGCCGACCGCCAAGTCCCACCACAGCTGGGTGCGTTGGCCGAACACCGCGCCGACCGTGCGCACGTACTGGGCGCGCTGGCGGTGCGGGTCGAAGCCGTTGACGGTGATCCGCCCGCGCGTCGGGGTGAGGATGCCGGTGAGCATCTTGATGGTGGTGCTCTTGCCGGCGCCGTTGGGCCCGATGTAGCCGATGATGTCGCCGCGCGCGATGGTCAGGTCGATGCCGGCGACGGCGGCGAGTTCGCGGTAACGGCGGTCGAACACGTCGCGCAGGGCGCCGAGCACCCCGGGACGCCGGTCGAAGACCCGGAAGGTCTTGGCCAGGCCCTCGGCGATGATGACCGGTCCATCCATGGTCGGCGCAGCATCCTGCGTCGCCGCCAGGGCGGAAGGGGGATGGCCACTCGGCGCGATCGCACCAGCTGAACTAGGGCGTACACCGCAAGAGCGCAGGCCTGGCGAGCGTTCGCTTCCGCGTGCGCCAGTGGCGCCTAGACTGCCGGCAATGGCCCGGCCGTTGCTCGACCTGGATCAGGACTGGCATCGTCAGCGCGCGCAGCTGCGGACGGGCAACCGCCGCCCGCCGCCGCTGGTCACCGCCGGTCTCGACGTCGTCCACGGCGATCAGGGCCATCCCCAGGTCAAGGTCGCCGGCATGGCGCTGATCTTCGGGCTGTTCCCGCCGACCCTCGAGGAGTTCATCGAGCTCGCGCGCACCCGCCTGCGCCTCGGCCAGGAATCCAGCCGCAATGAACTGCAGGGCGTGCTCGGCGCGCGCATCCAGGCGCTGTGGGCCTGGCTGCCGACGCTGCAGCAGGACGCCTACCTCGAATTCGATCACGCCACCGATCTCCATCGCCTGTGGCTGCTCGGCCCGGGCAGCGGGCAGATGCGCGAGGTCGACTCCGAACTGGAGAGCGCGGGTCTCGACGCCGCGTTCCTCGGCGCATTGGTCATCACCGGCGCGCGCAACTGGGGTGGTCGCGAAGGCCTCTCGCGGCTGGTCGAGCGTTTCGGCCGTCAGCCCATGCTGGTCGCCGCCCAGGTCGCCGATGCGCTCGAACGCGAGGCGCGCTCGCCCGAGACCGCGCTGACTCTGGCGCAGACCCGCTGGCCGGCGCTCAATCCCTACGACGAGCCGGCCTGGGAGCCGCTGGTCGACAGCGAACCGCCGTGGACCTGCGTGCAGCTCGGACGATTGGCGCTGCGCCTCGGGTTGTTCCGCGCGTCGCGCCTGCTGCTCGGTCAGGCCAAGAAGGTGGACTGCACGCCGATCGCCTGGTTCGATCTCGGCCAGGCCTGCGAGGCGCTCGACGACCTGACCCACGGCGAGAGCGCATTCGCGCATTACACCACCCTGCAGGCCGACGACGCCGACGGCTGGCGCCGCCTGCTCTTCTGCCGCCTGCGACTCGGACTGCTGTGGGAAGCCGAAGAGACGCTCAAGCGCTACCGCACCGCCGGCGGTCCGGAGCGCGAGGTCGTCGATCGGCTGATCCAGACGCTGCGTCGCCCGCGATTGCCGCTCATTCAACGCGCCCATCTCGCCGGCTGGCTCGGCGCCCGCGCCACCAGCGCGCTGGCTGCGCGCCTGCCGGTCGGCCTGATCGTCGAGGAGGCGTTGGCGCAGCGCGAGGCCGACGGCAGCGAGTCCGACGGCCCGAAGCTGCGCGAGCTGGTCGAACGCCTGCGTGCCGAGATCCAGCGTCTACTCAGCCAGCCTGGCCAGGCGACGTCGCCGGATCAGCTACCCGGCAGCGGCCTGATCGAATCGCTGATCCGGGTCTGCCTGCTGACGCTGCCCTTGCTGGCGGTGCAGCCGCCGACCCAGCTCGCGAGCCAGGCCGGCGCGCACACGCTGCTCGCGGTGAAGATCTGGGGCGATCTCACCCTGGGCGTTGACCACGCGCCGGATTCGCTCGAATTGCGGGGTTGCCTGCTCGACCTGGCCAGGTTCGCGTTGACCTGAGGCGCGGCCCGGCGCAGATGCAGCCAGCTCCATGAT
>JACDEC010000542.1 GCA_013816645.1 Planctomycetota bacterium | reverse complement strand
GGGTGGGGTCGACATCGGGCCCGCAGCCGCTGAGCAACGCGGCCACCCGATTGCGCGCATCTCCGTCGGCGCCGACCACCGCGGTGAGCGCGAGGAATCGTTGGAAGCGCCCGCGATCGAAGGAACGGTCGGCCTCGGCAGCCAGCTCGGCGAGCGCGGCGCGGCCGGGAATGAAGTCGAGCGCGATGCGCGCGCGCGCCTCGCCGACATCTGCATCGCGCGCGGCTGAGCGGTACAGACGGTCGAGCGCGGCGATCGCGCGCTCCCGACCGGCTGCGGGCAGTCGTGCGATCGCCGGGGCCAGCGCCGACGGCCAGCGCCGCACCAACGCGGGATCGCCTTCGTCGGGCAGGCCGGTCGGTGCGGCGAACAGGGTCGACGGCAGGTCTTCCAGCCGCTGGGTTTCGCCATGCACCAGGGCGATCAGCGCCTGGATGATCGGCTCGCGCTCGGCGCTGCGGTCGAGCAGGGGGTGCCCTTCCGCGGAAGAGAGCGCGGCAGGAAGCGCGGCAGCCAGCGACTGGCTGGCGACGACGACGATGAGGCCGAGACGGAGGTCCACGGCTTCAGCATAGATCGGGTCGCCGAAGCGGCCACGGGGCGACCGGGCGGGGGGTGCGCAGCGCGTGCGCGCCGCGACGCTGTCCTGCCCAGGCTTCGGTCAGTTCGCTGACGCGAAGGGTCACTTCGCCTTGGCGGGCGGGTCGTAGCTGTAGAAACCGCACTTCTCGTTGGCCCACGCCTGCCAGGCGGCGAGCGGGCCCTTGCGATCGGCCGCTGCGGGGTTGTAGCCGAAGCCGTCCTTCTGCACCTGGCTCAGGGCGGCGAAGGCCGCCGCCCGGATGGGCTCCTTGGCGTCGTCGAGCAGTTTCACCAGGCCGGGCACCAGGATGTTGTCGTCGTACTTCTCGGCGAGACCGATGCGCACCAGTGCATCGGCCAGGGCCTGGACCGCGCCCAGACGCTCGTCGAGGGCGTTCTTGGGTTCGCTGGCGAATTGCACCAGCAGCGTCTTGGCTTCCGGCCAGCACCAGTTCGCAGCCGGGGCGAGTGAGGTGATCGACTGCTTGCGCAGTTCCGCGGACTTGTCGCTGAGGTTCTGTCCGAGCGCCATGATCATGTCGACGCCGAACAGCCCAGCGGACGCCGCCTTGGCGACGTTGAGCCGCGCGGCGCTGCTCTTGGCCTTGTGCGCCTTGAGGGCCATCGCCTGGGCCCAATGGCCGCCGATGTACAGCGCCTGGTTGGCGGACTGCGCGCTGGCCCAGACCTTCTCGGCGCCCTTGGCGTCGCGCGCGGACTTGACGAATTTTTCCTGGTCCGGTTCGAGCGGGACGTGCCGGCTGCGGTTCTGATGCATCCAGCGCAGGTTGTCCTGAGTGATGGTGTCGCCGGGTCCGAAATCATGGCCACCGCCCTGGATCTCGCGATTGATGTAGCGGTAGCCGGCCTGGTGCAGCTGATTGCGCATGTCGCGGCCGGGCGTCCCGGGCAGGAACCCGTCCGCGGTGCCGAACATCATGTAGATGCCGGGTGCGCTCTCGCGATCGTTGTTGGGCAAGGGTGCCACCCCGAACCCGCAGCAGTACATGCTCAAGGTCGCGAAGCGTTCCTGGTGCTTGAGGCCGTAGGTGCCGCAATAACTCGAGCCCGACGAGAAGCCGACGAGGTGCACGCGCCGGCGGTCGATTGGGTAGGCCGCGAGCACCCAGTCGATGGCCTTGGTCACGCCCACGTCGTCGACGTTTCCCCATCCGGTGCCCTGGCTCTTGAGCGCGAACACCACGTACTCCTGGTCGGCTTTGCCGGTGACGACCACGTTCTTCCAGACCCCGGCGTGATGCTCGGCGGTGTGGGTGTTGCCGTGGAATGCGACGATGACCGCCAGCGTGCGCTCCTTCGGCAGGGTGGCGGGCGTGTCCATGGCGTAGTGGATGACCATGTTGCCGCGGGCGTCCTTGAGGTCGTCCTCGATGTGGCCGGTCCGTGGCGGGCCGGGCAGCACGGGGATGTCCCCGCTGGGATCCTTGGCGCCGGTCGTCTGGGCGGCATGGGCATGAACCGCGGTGGCCAGGAGCAGTGCGGCGACGGTGAAGGCGACGGCGGACGGACGCATGGGTTCTCCTCGGTCCCGACCCGGGACGGGGCGCAACTCCTGCTCCGGCCCCGGAACGGGGCGCGGAAGGGGCGCATCGTCTTACGGTCATGCAGGCCCGTCGTTGGGCCGGAGTGGTGGTCGCGACTATGCTTCACTGGGCGTGTAAAGCAGGCTCGGACATCGTGCTCGGATGCGCGTGCTCGTCATATCCTCGGCCGTCTCCGGCCGAACGGCGACGCAGGTCCCCAGCCGCCTCCTTGCCGACCCGCGGGTCGCGAGGAAGGTGGGTCCATGACCCCCGCCGAGCTACTCGATGACCATCAGCGCCGGCCGCGCAACCTCGGCAAGCTGCCAGCTGCCAGCGCCATCGGCGATGTGGGATCGATCGTCGCCGGCGACGCGCTGCGCCTCTACCTCTCGATCGACGGCGACCGCATCACCCAGGCCCGCTTCCAGGTCTTCAACTGCCAGCCTCAGGTGGCGGCGACGTCGCTGGTCACCGAACTGATAACCGGCCGCGACCTGGCCAGCGCCCGCACGTTGGGCGTGCGCGACGTCTGCGCCCAACTCGGCGGCCTCGACTCCACGCTGCTGCCGCCGCAGCTATGGGGGCTGGAGGCGCTGCGCTCCGCGCTCGACGCCTGGGAGACCCGCGATCCCGCCTTCGACCGCGAGGCGGACGCGCTGCTCTGCCGGTGCTACGGGGTGGCTGAGGAGACCGTGCGTCAGGCGATCGCCATCGCCGCGCTGACCACCGTCGAGGCGGTCGGGGCCGCGA
>JACDEC010000541.1 GCA_013816645.1 Planctomycetota bacterium | reverse complement strand
GGCCCGAGCATCGCGCGGAGAAGCTGGTGCTGCGCTGGGACGGCGCCGCTCTCGCCGTCGAGCGCCGCGCGCTGCGCCCGATCGAGGACCTCGCCGCGATCTTCTTCGAGAAGGATTGGGGCCGGTTCCTCGCCGGCGAGATCACCGGCGACGGCTTCCGCCACGGCTGATCCCGCGGGTCGCTCAGTCCAGGGATCGGTACGCCGCGATGATCCGCGCGAGCACCGCGTCCTGATCCTGCGCCCACAGCTCGTCGCTGAAGATCTCGACCTCGTCGAAGCCGGCGAAACCGGCGGCGCGCACCTGCCGGCGCAGCGCGGCGACTTCGATCACGCCCTCGCCCATGATCGCGCGGTCGTTGAGCGGATCGCGGGTCGGGACGCGCCAATCGCATATGTGGAAGCCCGCGGTGAGTCCGGCGGATCCGCAGCGCGCGATCTCGTCGCCGACCTCCGGGTCCCACCACACGTGGTAGACGTCGAGCGCGATGCGCACCCACGGGCTGGCGATGCGTTCGCACAGGCGGCGGGCCTCGCCGAGCGTGGTGATCGCGCTGCGGTCGGCGGCGTACTGCGGATGGAGTGGCTCGATGGCGAGCGCCACGCCGGCGGCGCGTGCCTCGGGTTCGATCGCGCGGATGCCGTCCTCGATCATGCTCCGTGACTCCATCAGCGGCAGTTCGGGCACCGCGCCGCAGACCAGCACCAGCATCGGCGCGCCCAGGGCGTGCGCGTCGGCGATCGCCCGGCGGTTGTCGGCGATCGCCGCCTGCCGACCAGTCGCGTCGCGGGCCGGAAAGAAGCCGCCGCGGCACAGCGCGGTGCAGGTCAGACCGGCTGCCTTGATCATGCGAGCGCCTTCGGCCGCGCCGTAGGGCAGCAGATGTTGGCGCCACACGGTGATGCCACCGACGCCCGCGCGCGCGAAGGCATCGACGCTCTTCGCCAGCGACCACGGCTTGGTGGTCATGGTGTGGATCGCGAGCTTGGCGAGGTCGGTCATGGGCGGGACCAGGTGCGACGTACGACGTGCGGGGTGCGACGTGGGATGCACACCTCATACACGGGCACAGTTCCCATCGCACGTCGCACGTCGCACCTCGCACTACAAGAACGGCACATCGATCCACCGCCGTTCCCTGCTGCTCTGCAGCGACAGCTCGGCGAGTTGCACGCCCTTGGCCCCTTCACGCAGCGTCCAGCGGAACGGCTCGTCGAGCGCGACGTGGCGCAGGAACTGCTCCCATTGGATCTTGAAAGCGTTGTCGTAAGCGATGTTGGAGGGGACCTCCTGCCAGCCCGCGTGGAAGTCGATGGGGTTGTCGATGTCCGGGTTCCACACCGGCTTGGGCGTTGCGCCGGCATGCTGGATCCAGCACTTGCGCAGCCCGACCACCGCCGAGCCCTTGGTCCCGTCGACCTGCATGGTCAGCAGATCGTCGCGTCGCACGCGCACGCACCACGAACTGTTGAACGAGCAGACGATGCCGTTGTCGAGCTGGAAGGTGGCGTAGGCGCTGTCGTCGGCGGTGCAGCGGTAGCGCTTACCGCTCTCATCGACGCGCTCGTCGACGTGGGTGGCGGCCAGCGTGCTGACGGCGACGATGTTGCCGAACAGGTTGTCGATCACGTAGCGCCAGTGGCAGTGCATGTCGATGACCATGCCGCCGCCGTCCTCGGCGCGGTAGTTCCAGCTCGGCCGCTGCGCGGGCAGATCGTGACCGGTGCCTTCGAAGACCCAGTAACCGAACTCGCCACGCACCGAGAGGATCCGCCCGAAGAATCCCTGGTCCTTGAGCATCTGGAACTTGCGCAGGCCGGGCAGCCAGAGCTTGTCCTGGACCACGCCGTTCTTGACCCCGGCGCGTTCGCAGACTTCAGCCAGGCGCAGGGCCTCGGCGGTGGTCACCGCGGTCGGCTTTTCGCAGTACACCGCCTTGCCGGCCTTGGCCGCCTGCTCGACGAACGCGGCGCGCTGCAGGGTGCCCGAGGCGTCGAAGAACACTTGCACGCCAGGATCGGCGAGCGCCTTGGCGAGGTCGGTGGTCCAGGGCAGGGGGCCGGTCGCGGCGGTGCTGACCTCCTTGGACAGCGCGGCGAGCTTGGCTTCGCTGCGTCCAGCGAGGATCGGCACCGGCATCAGGGTCAGCTCGTCGGAGACCCGGATCCCGCCCTGGGCGATGATCGCTATGATCGAGCGCACCAGGTGCTGGTTCTTGCCCATGCGTCCAGTGACGCCATTCATCAGGATGCCGATCTTGCGCACAGTCATGCGAGGTCCCCCAGGTGTAGTAATCATATATCATATATGATATATGTTTGCAAGCGGCGGCGGCGCTTTCATGCTTACGGTCATGGCGATGGACAAGCTCAAGCTGCCGAAGCGCTCATTCCCGACCAAGCAGGCGATGGTCCACCATTGCCTGCGCGAGGCGATCCTCGACTGCCGCCTGATGCCCGGCGACCGGGTGGTCATCGACGAGGTCGCGCGCCAGCTCAGCGTCTCGATCATCCCGGTGCGCGAGGCCGTCCACCAGCTGCAGAGCGAACGCCTGGTCGACATGCGTCCGCACGCTGGACCGGTGGTGACTGGATTCGACGACGACGCGATCGCCGAGATCTTCACGCTCCTCGAATGCCTGGAGATCGCCTGCGCCCGCCACGCCGTGGTGCGCGCCGACGAGGACGACCTGCGCGAGCTCGAGCGGATCGTCGAGCAGATGGAGCGCGCCGACGGCGACCGCTGGGAGGAGCTCAACAGCCGTTTCCACGCCGCGATGTGCGCGGCCGCCCGCACCACGCGCATCGCCGAGGCGTTCTCGCGCGTCGCCAGCGACTGGGAGCGGCTCTACCGGCTGCGCCTGCGCGGCTCGGCCCGCCC
>JACDEC010000540.1 GCA_013816645.1 Planctomycetota bacterium | reverse complement strand
TCGGCTCCCACGAGCAGCGAACACAGCAGCACCAGGAGCGTCGCGACGCGGATCATGGCGGCATGCTGGCGTGGCGCAGGCGGCGGGAAAGCCCTGGGCGCAGGAAAGGCCCTTGGCGTCGACCGGGCCGCCCGTATCACCCCCCGCACCCGAGGAGGCAGCGATGGGCGCGCAGTTCGGAACCTGGACCGGAGATCCCAAACCCGGCACGTGGACGCCACGCATCGATCCCGCACTGGTCGACGATCCGCGCTTCCCGGCGCTGCTCGCCAGCGCCAAGGCCGGCACGTCCTTCGCCAAGGCGGTGGTACTGGTCACCGGCGCGTCGGATCCCAGCAGCATCGGCTACGCCATCGCCCGCAACTTCTGCCAGGGCGGCGCGCGCGTGGTGATCACCGGCAGCCGCGACCTCGGCCGCATCCAGGAGACCGCGGCCAAGCTCGCTGGCGAGGCCGGCGCCGGCGCCGTGCTGCCCGCCCAGGTCAATCAGGGCGATCTCGGTCAGATAGACCAGCTGCTCGACCACCTCAAGAGCCAGAACCTGGCGCTGACCCACCTCTTCCCCTTCGCCGCCATCAACCACCCGCAGATCTTCGTCGGCATCAAGCCCGAGGATTACCAGCGGGTGTTCGCGGTGAACGTCTTCGGCGTCTACCACCTCGCCGCCAAGCACGCGCGCATGGCGCCGCGCGGCGAGCCCTGGTACGTCGTCATCCCGCTGTCGCCCAACGACGGCCGCCTGCAGGGCTCGGGCCTGTACCCGTCGACCAAGCAGGCGCTGATCCCGATCGTGGTCCAGGGCCAGAACGAGGTCGGCGACCGCCGCAACGGCTGCTACGTCGGCGTGTCGATCGCCTGGACGCGCTCGGCGCTGATGAGCAGCCTGGACGCCGGCGTGGAAGCGGCCAAGGCCCAGGGCCTGAAGGTGTTCGAGACCCAGGATACCGCCGACGTCTGCACGCTGTGCGGCACTCCCGGGGCGCAGGTGCTCAAGGGCACCACCGTCGATGCCGCCGGCGGCTTCGGCCGCGTCGACCCCAAGGCGATGGGCAAGGTCTTCGGCGGGCACTGAGCCCGCGTCGTTCAGTCGCCGACCAGCAAATCGGTGAGCCGTTGCCCGCGCGGCGACAGCGTCGCGTGCACGGCGCGCGGGAGATCGCGCGACCGCAGCGCCCGGAACCACGGGGCATGGTAGCCGGTGCTGGCCATGGGTCGAATCTGCTGCGAGGTGTTGGGCGTGCCGCCGTGCCAGCAGCGCACGTCGCGGATCAGCGCCGATCCCGCCGGGACGCACAGCAGATTGCGGCGCATCCATTCCGGCTCATCCGCCAAGGACGGGATGTTCGCGCGCGAACGCTGGGTGCCGGGCACGAAGCGCGTCGCGCCGTTGGCTTCGCTGAAATCGACCATCGGGAAGTTGACGACGATGAACGGCGTGGGCACGTCGCGGCAGTCGATCTGGCCCAAGGGATCCTTGAAGTGGTCGCCGAGGTCGGAGTGCAATCCCTGCATCTGCGCGCCGGGCAGGCAGTAGTCGCCCCCGCCGCCGATGCTGGTGTAGTCCTCGCTGCCCCAGATCCGGTCGATGATCGGCAGCACGGTGGGGAGATCGACGAGCATCGCCCATTCGCTGTGCTGGATCTGCTGACCGAACGAATAGCGGGCGAGTCCGCGGTTCGCCTGGTCGACCGGCGTCGCCGCGGTCTGCTCGGCGATGACCCGCGCGCAACCCGCCTGCACCCGCCGGAGTTGGCTGGCATCGAGCGCGTCGGCGATCGCCACGAAGCCGTCGCGCAGGAAGGTCTGGGCGGCTTGCTCGATCCGGTCGGGATTGAAGAGCTCGACCTCGAGCCGCTGGCCATGCAGGCGCCGGGATGCGTGGACCGTTCGGGACGTAGTGCTCATGACCGTAGGCTAACCGGCGCGCAGGACCGCATCGCGGGGCCTCAGGACGCGATCGCGGCGGATCAGGCGGGTGGACGCAACGCCGCCATCGCCTTGAGCAGGTGCCGGCGATCCGACGGCCGGTGAGCCAGGGTCGCGGTCAGTCGCAGCCGGCATTCGCCAGCCGGGACCGTCGGTGGGCGGATCGCCGGCGCGAAATGGCCGCGTTCGAGCAGTTGCGCCGCGAGGTCCAACGCCGCCTGCTCGTCGCCGACGATCACCGGGATGATCGGCGAACGTCCCGGGGGCACGTTCCAGCCCTGGGCGATCAGGCCGTCGCGGATCTCCTTGGCGACGACCAGCAGCTCCTCGGACAGCCCAGGTTCGTCGCGCAGCACGTCGAGGGCAGCGGTCGCGGCGCCCATCGCCGCGGGAACCGGCGCAGTCGAGAAGATGAAGCTGCGGCCGCGGTTGACGGCCAGATCGACCACCGTCGCGTCGCCGACCAGGAAGCCGCCCTGGGCGCCGAGCGCCTTCGAGCAGGTGCCGACGCGCAGGTCGGGCACCACCCCGAGTTCGGCGCACAGGCCGCGTCCACCCGGACCGAACACCCCGATGGCGTGCGCCTCGTCGACCATGAGCAGCGCGCCATGGCGCGTGCAGAGATCGTCGATCGCGCGCAACGGCGCCTCGTCGCCATCCATCGAGTACACCGATTCGACGCACACCACCCGCCGGCGGGCTCCGGCGGTGCGCGCGAGCTGGCGCTCGAGGTCCTCGGAATCGTTGTGCCGGAAGCGCACCAGCGGCACGCCGCTGAGCTTGGCGCCATCGTAGGTCGAGGCGTGGCAGGCGCGATCGAGGATCAGCACGTCCTCGGGCTGCGACACCAGGCTGACCAGGGCGGCGAGGTTGGCCTGGAAGCCGGTGGTGGTGACCAGGCAGGCCTCGCTGCCCAGCCAGCCGGCGAGGCGCAGTTCGAGCCGGTGATGGCAGGCG
>JACDEC010000092.1 GCA_013816645.1 Planctomycetota bacterium | reverse complement strand
GGCCAGCGCGCGCAGCTGCAGTTCGATGATGGCCGGGTCCGGCGTCCGCTCGCGCTCGACCTCGTCGTGCATCGCGGCGACCGCCTGTTCGAGCACCCGGGCGGGCACGCCGATCAGCGGGCGGTCGACGGGCGTGCCGGCCTCGGCCAGGGCTCGGGCCACCGCGGAACCCTGAGCGTGCATCCACGAATGCCGCCAGCGCCCGGACAGGTTGCCGTACCAGTGCGCCCGGCGCGGGCTCCAGATCATCAGCGACGGGCCCGGCACCTGTCGCTCGACGCCGTCGATGCGCAGCACCACCTCCTGGTGGAAGGCCATGAACAGCCAGTCGCCGCTGCCCTGGGGCCGATCGACGATCACCGGAGGCATCCACTCCTCGACGCCCAGCGCGAAGACCGCGAGCTCGCGGCCGGCGATCGGCGAGGTCGGGTAGAATGAGCGGAAGGGCGGCGCCGGGGCGAGCATGGGCATAAGATACGACACCTCGACCAGCAGGCGAGCCATTCCAGGACGGTCATCCATTCACCAAGATCCGTACATACCACCCCTACGGAGCACAGCATGACGGCGTTCAACGGCCTCGGCACCCATCTCGGCAACCTCTCCTGGGTCGCGAACGCCCAATCGCGCTCGATCTCGGCCGAGAATTTCACCGGCGAGAAGGGCAAGGGCGGGATGGCAACCGACGGCGCGTCGAAATCCTGCGTCGGCGACCTCGGGATCGGCTGGAAGATGTCGCCCAAGATCGTGGTCAAGCCCGGCGAGGTCCGCGAGCTCGCCGACATCGCCGGGCCCGGCGCCATCCAGCATCTGTGGATCACCCAGGGCAACACCGCGCTGCCCATGCGCTGGCTGATCCTGCGCATCTACTGGGACGCGCAGGAGCAGCCGTCGGTCGAATGCCCGCTCGGCGACTTCTTCGCCAACGGCTGGGGCGGCGCGCAGGTCAACTCGCTGGCGGTGACGGTGAACCCGAAGTGCGGGCAGAACTGCTACTGGGAGATGCCGTTCCGCCGGCGCTGCCGCATCACCCTCGAATCGCTGCTCCCGGAGAACACCGAGATCTACTACCAGATCGACTACGCGCTCGCCGAGGTGCCCGAGCAGTCCGCCTACTTCCACGCCCAGTTCCGCCGCGAGAACCCGACGAAGTACAAGGTACCGTACACCATCCTCGACGGGGTGCGCGGGCGCGGCCAGTACATCGGTACCTACCTCGCCTGGGGGGTCAACAACGGCGGCTGGTGGGGCGAGGGCGAGATCAAGTTCTACCTCGATGGCGATCGCGAATACCCCACGATCTGCGGCACCGGCACCGAGGACTACATCTGCGGCTCGCACGATTTCGAGAACGCCGACGGCGGACCGACCCGCTACGTCGAGTACAACACCGCTTACGCCGGCCTGCCCCAGGTCATCCGTCCCGACGGCCTGTACCGCTCCCAGCAGCGCTTCGGCATGTACCGCTGGCACATCCCCGACCCGATCCGCTTCGCCAGCGACCTGCGCATCACCGTCCAGGCGCTCGGATGGCGCAGCGGCTGGAAGTTCCTGCCGCTGCAGGACGACATCGCCTCGGTGGCATTCTGGTACCAGCAGTTGCCGACCGCTCCGTTCCCGTCGCTGCCGGGCAAGGATCTGCTCGAGGTGATCTGACGGGACGGCGTTGAACATCGTCTGGTCTTCGGCGCGGTACGCGTGGCGCGTGCTAGGATGCGCTCCATCAGGGCGCCGCGCTCGCGGCTAAGGGCACCTGGGAGAGACGCCACCGGCCCGTCCGGAGCATCTCGTTACGAACACGCATCAGCCTCGTCAGAGGCAGCGACGGCCGCCCTCCGGGGCGGCCGTCTTTCATTGGCCAGCGAGTCGGCGTCGATGTGCCAGGCACGGCGTCGATGTGCCAGGCACGGCGTCGAAGTGACAGGCACGGTTGTTCGCGGGCCGACCAACAGCTATCCGACCGTGCTCCTACAACCTTCGACAGGCGTACAAACTGGCACGGTGCGAGACGGCAAGGCTCGGAAACCTCGCACGATGGGGCCTAGGAATGGAGTATCACATGAAAAACCCAATCGGTTTCGTCCTGCTCGCAGTCGGCGTCGTCCTGCTCATCTTCGGCATCAGTTCGGCAGAGTCCTTCTCCTCCGACGTCTCGAAGTTCTTCACCGGCTCGCCGACGGACAAGGCGGTCTGGATGATGGTCGGCGGCGTCGCGGCCCTGGTCGCCGGTGCGGTGGTGCTCGGGCGCTCGCGCTCGCGCGTCGCCTGATCGATCGCATCCCAACAACAACCTCAACGGAACGAAATACCCATGCTCTACTGGACGGTCGTCTTCTTCATCATCTCGCTGGTCGCGGCCCTCTTCGGCTTCGGTGGCATCTCGGAGAGCACGGCGGACATCGCCAAGATCCTCTTCGTCGTGTTCCTGATCGTCACGATCGTGTCGTTCATCCTCGGCCGGCGCGGCCGCACCCGGATCTGAAAGGAAAACCCATGAGCGAAACACGCACCCGCCCTGCTTCCCCGCTGGCCCGCAAGCTCGGCTCCCTGGCCCAGGTCACGAGCGCGAAGCTGGCCAAGGCCGTGGACAGCTTCGGCAAGGTGGCGGAAGCCACCGTACGGTTGTCCAGCGCGGTCGGCGCGGTCGCCGTGCAGGTCGGCGATGTCATCGAAACCAAGGGCCGGGCTGCGGCGCGCGCGGCCCAGGCCGGCGCCAAAGCGCTGACCGATGGCAAGGCGAAGCCCAGCGCCAAGGCGAAGCCCAGCGCCAAGAAGAAGGCCGGCGCGAAGAAGAAGGCCGGTGCCAAGGCGGCGACCAAGCGCAAGCCCGCCGCCAAGAAGCCGGTCAAGCGCGCCAAGACCGCGGCGAAGCGCAGTCGCTGATCCGCCCATGAGCGAGCAGCGCGCAGACCATCGCTGGGGCTGGCTCGCCGCGGGCGCCGCGGCGGGCGCAGCGGCGTCGCTGCTCGCGCAGAACCTGACCACCTCCGAGAAGAAGATCGCCCGGGAGATCACCACCGGCTACGGCGTGGACGATCCGCAGTTCCGGCGGGTGATGAGCAGCCTGCTCGGGCCGCCCTTCATCGCCGGCAACACGGTCGACGTGCTGCAGAATGGCGACGAGATTTTCCCGGCGATGCTCGCGGCGATCCGCGGCGCGCGCAGTTCGGTGTGCTTCGAGACCTACATCTACTGGTCGGGCGAGATCGCGCGCGAGCTCAGCGGCGCGCTCGCCGAGCGCGCGCGCGCCGGCGTGTCCGTCCACGTCGTCATGGACGGGGTCGGCGCCGGCAAGCTCGATGCCGAACTCGTCGACGATCTGCTGGACGCCGGCGTGCAGCTCGAGCGGTACCATCCGCTCGGACTGAGGACCGTTTCGCACATCAACAACCGCACCCATCGCAAACTGCTGATCGTCGACGGGCGGGTCGGCTTCACCGGCGGCGTCGGCATAGCCGATCAATGGGCCGGTCGGGCGCAGGACTCGGATCATTGGCGGGACATGCACTTCCGCGTCGCCGGACCGGTGGTCGCGCAGATGCAGGCGGCGTTCGCCGACAACTGGCTGAAGACCCGTGCCGAGGCGTTGCACGACGAGCGCTATTTCCCCGAAATCCAATCGGCCGGTCCGGTGGTCGCCCAGCTCTTCAAGAGCTCGCCCGACGAGGGCAGCGAGAGCGTCCGGCTGATGTACCTGCTGTCGATCGCGGCGGCGCGGCGCACCATCCGCATCGCCAACGCCTACTTCGTGCCCGACGACCTGGCGCGCCAGACGCTGATCAGCGCGGTGCAGCGCGGTGTGCGCCTGCAGATCATCGTGCCCGGCCGCGAGATCGACACCCCGCTCACTCGCCAGGCCTCCCGTTCGCGCTGGGAGCCGCTGCTCGAAGCGGGCGCCGAGATCCACGAGTTCCAGCCCACCATGTTCCACTGCAAAGCCATGGTCATCGACGATCTCTGGTGCTCGGTGGGCTCGACCAACTTCGACAGCCGGTCGTTCCGGCTCAACGACGAGGCCAACCTCAACATCTACGATGCCGCCGTGGCCGCCGCGTTGACGCGGTCCTTCGATGCAGACCTCGCGCGCAGCCGTCGGGTCACCCTCGAAGCCTGGCGGCAGCGCCCGCTCGGCGAGCGGATCGTCGAACAGGCCGCGGCGCTGGTCCGATCGCAGGTCTGAAACGGTGCGCCGGCGGTGTCGGCCCTCTTCGTCGTAGGCAGCCGATCCGATGGCCCCTGCTTGACCCGCGAACGCACAGTCGTGGCGAAGCCAAGGTTCAACGCCTGTCCCCAGAGGCCGAGTTGTATCCTCGAGGGCGACTCGCTATACCGGCCAACCGCGCGAACGACGCGACCGGGGGCACCATGAATCCGATCTTCGTCAGATTGCAGAGCGATGACGGCAGCGACTGGAACGTCCTGGTCGATGCCCACCAAGGGGTGTGCGAGCTGTGGGAGGGACGATTCTACGCTGGCAGCGTCTCCTACCATTCCGAGCGCGGGCTCGCCGCCCTGCCCCATCGCTGCCAGTCGATCGCCGAGCGGTTGCGCGAGGAGCTGCTGCAGTACCGGGTCCTGTTCGCCTTCCAGGAACGGCGTCGGCACTCCGGCCAGGTCGCTGAAAGGACGGTTCGGTTTGGGCGATCGCCCGGTTCGGTTGGTCCACGACGAGCGTCGAGCGCCGCAGCCGACCCGCTGGGCGTGCGGATGCTGCTCGCCGGATGCAGCATCCGGTTGGACCACCAGCGCGTGGGCATCCTGGCTCGCCGCTGTCTGGATTCGGTCCGCAACGCCGAGGCGACCCGACGCAGGGCCAGGATGATCGCCCGTGCATGACGTCGACCTCCTGCAGATCATCGCCGTGAAGGCGGGTCCGCAGGCTCCGCTCGCCCGCGTGCTCATGGTCCTCGAGCAGTTCATGCTGCCGGAAGATGCGCGGGCCACGGTCATGCGTTGGATCGTCGAGCAGCGCGCGACGCTCGCCGACCCGACCCCGTCCGGGCACTTCGCGCTGATCATGGACTCCGGCGATGGAGCGGTCGATCCGGTATCCTAGTGTCCTGTATCAGAAATGTCTTTCAGATGTCGCCGGCCCCGGTGGTCGGATGCAAGGCGCGCGAATCGCGGCGATAGCACGCTATCGCAAGATTCGCGCAACGCCGCAGACGGGCGCCGCGGCCAAGACAAATGGAAGACATTTCTGATACAGGACGCTAGGCCTTCGCGGCCGCCGCCAAGGCGCCCGGCGCGGTCAGCGCCCGGAACACCGCGATGGTCTCCTCGATGCCCTGGGCCAGCGGGATGCGCGGCAGTCCGGGGTAGTCGCGGCGCAGCGCGGCATCGTCGAGGCGCGAGGCGATCGGCAGATGCCCGCCCGAGCAGGTCACCAGGCCACTGGCCTGCGGCAGCAGCGTGGCGAGCGCGCGGATGAAGCCCGGGGTGTCGACGACATCGCCACCGACGGTGTACACCGCGGCGCCGGGCGCGGTCCCGCGCGCGCAGGCGATGAACATCTCGGCGACCTCGCGGGCGTGGATGTACGCCGTGGGTCCGGAGAACGGGATGTCGAAGCGTTGGCCGAGCAGCGCCGCGGCGATCGCCCTGGTCGGGAAGCTGGTCATGCCGGTGTCGCGCCCGGGACCGTACACGGTCAACGGTCGCAGCCCGACGCTCGCCAGCTGGTCGTTCTCCCAATAGGCGCGCGCGCAGTGCTCGATGCACAGCTTGAAGGCGCCGTAATGGGTGCCCGGGCGCTCCTTGGCCAGATCATCGACGGTGCCGGCGTAATCAGCGTCGCTGCCGAACACCGCGGCGCTCGAGGCATAGACGATGCGCGGCGCGCGACCCTCGGCAGCCAGCGGCTTGGCGGCCTCGAACACCGCCAGCGATCCCACCACGTTGACCATCGCCCCGGCGATCGGGTCGGCCTTGCACGACGGGACCTGGAGCCCGGCGAGGTGGATGATCGCCTGCGGAGCAACTTCGCGCACCAGCGCGGCGACCGCGGCGCGGTCGTCGATGCGACCCTGCACGATCCGCACCTGGGCGATCTGCGCCGGGCTGAGCAGCATCTCCCAGCGCGCGGTGGTCGGCTGCGCGTCGATCACGGTGACCGTGTCGCCGTCGGCGATCAACCGGCGCAGGATCCACGCCCCGATGAACCCACAGCCGCCGGTGATCAGGATGTTCATGCCGTGGCGGCCTTGAACGTTTTCCACACCGGTCCGCCGGGGAACTCGTGCTGATCGAGCGAGGCCGGCTTGATCTCAGTGCTGTAGCCCGGCTTGCTCGGGGTGAGATAGCGATCGCCGCGCATGGTGCAGGGATCGGTGAAGTGCTCGTGCAGGTGGTCGACCCATTCGACGACCCGGTCGTGGGTCGAACCGCTGACCGAGACGTAGTCCCACATCTGCAGGTGCTGGACGTGCTCGCACAGGCCGACGCCGCCGGCGTGCGGGCACACCGGGATGCCGAACTTCCTGGCCATCAGGTAGACGGAGAGGATCTCGTTGACGCCGCCAAGCCGGCAGGAGTCGATCTGGCAGAAGCCGATCGCCCCGGCCTGCATCAGCTGCTTGAAGATCACGCGGTTCTGGCAGTGCTCGCCGGTGGCGACGCGGATGCCGTGCGGCGCCATCGCCTTGGCGATCGCGGCGTGGCCGAGCACGTCGTCGGGGCTGGTCGGCTCCTCGATCCACATCGGCTTGAAGCGCGCCAGCTCGTTCATCCAGGCGATCGCCTGCGGCACGTCCCAGACCTGGTTGGCGTCCATCATCAGCGTGCGCTCCCAGCCGATCTCCTCGCGGATGATCGTGGCGCGGCGGATGTCGTCCTGGAGGTCGCGGCCGACCTTGATCTTGAGGTGGCCGAAGCCGCGCGCGATCATCTCGCGGCACAGGCGGCGCAACTTGTCGTCGGGGTAGCCGAGCCAACCGGCCGAGGTGGTGTAGGCGGGGTAACCGTCGCGGCGCAGGGTCGCCTCGCGCTCGGCCTTGCCGGCGTGCTGCGCGCGCAGGATCGCCAGCGCCTCGTCCTTGGTCAGCGCGTCGCTGAGGTAGCGGAAGTCGATGCAGCGCACCAGTTCTTCCGGCGAGAGGTCGGCGAGCAGCTTCCACACCGGCTTGCCGATCGACCGGCCCCACAGGTCCCACATCGCGTTGACCACTGCGGCGGTCGCCAGGTGGATCGCGCCCTTCTCGGGGCCGATCCAGCGCAGCTGGCTGTCGCTGGTGATGTGCCGCCAGAACGCGCCCATGTCGGCGGTGAACTCCTCGAGCCGTCGACCGACCACCAGCGGCGCCAGGGCCTTGACCGCGACGACGCAGATCTCGGTGCCGCGCCCGATGGTGAAGGTCAGCCCGTGACCGGACAATCCCGGCCGATCGGTCTCCAGCACCACGTAGGCGCAGGAGTAATCGGGGTCGGGATTCATCGCGTCCGAGCCGTCGAGCAGGCGCGAGGTCGGGAAGCGGATATCGCGGACGGTGAGTCCGGTGATGGTGGTCATGGGCTTCCTGTTACTCGCTGATCAGGGTCTGGGGATCGTTCTCAATGCGTCCGAGCCACAGGCTGTCGTCCCAGGTGGGATCGCCGATCAGCAGGCGCCAGAGCTTGATGCGGTTGATGTATTCCAGACGGCTGTCGCTGCCGTGCCACGGCTGGGCGGTATTGAGGATGCCATGGATCTTGGCGCTGGCCAGATCGCCGGCATTCCACAGACGCTGCTGGCGCACCGTCGGATTGAGCCGCAGCTTGAACATGTAGCGCGTGGTGTCGGTGCTGTTGGGCTGGGCGCAGTGCCAGATGTTGTGGTGGACGATCTGCAAGGTGCCGGCCGGGCACACCGTGTGCACCTGACCGCGGAAGTTCTGATACCGCGCGGCCTCGGCTTCGTGGATCATGCGGAACTGGCTGCCCGGCAGGATCAGCGTGCCACCCATCGGGCGGGTCACCGCGTGCGGGTAGTACATGATCTGGATGTCGAAGTGCGGCTTGGCGTCGATCGCGGCGTCGGCGTGCCACATCTGGGCGTAGCCGGTGCGCGCCTGCACGACGTGCACAGCGTGGTGGTCGTACTGCGGTTCGGGACCGACCAGGCTGGCGATGATGCCGCGCACCGCGGGCAGGCGGAACACCTTGCCGATCGGATGGTCCTCGGCGAAGGTCGACCACAGCGGGTCGCCGTGGTAGCCGCCCCCGCCGGTCACCGTGCCGTCGGCGATGCCGGCGAGCACCGCGCGGTTGAGCTCGTCGGGGACGATGCTCTCGAAGCGCAGGAAGCCGTCGGCGACGAAGCGCGCCATGCGCTCGGTGTCGAGCAGCAGGCCGGCGGCGCGCAGCCGCCGCCACTCCGCGGCCATGCGTTCGGGCAGGTAGGGTTTCTCGGACACCGGCAGCGGTGCGTGGACGGTCGCAGTGGTCATGGGGTCTCCACCAGGCGTTCGAGGACGAACTCGTGCTTGAGGAATCCGAGGCGGAACTCGTCGCCGCTCGCCGGGGTGGGCGCGATCGGGTACTGGACCACCCGCCAACCGTCGCGCATCGCGCTCAGCGCGCTGTCGTAGGGCGGGGCGTCCTGATCGCCGGACTTGCCGGTGTCGCTCCCGGCCGCGTCGTAGCGCGACCAGGCGCAGATCCCGCTGCCGGGATCGGAATGCGACAGCCAGAGAACCAGCAGTTGCTGACGGGCGGGCATGGGCGTGGGCTCCACTGTGCGTTGCGGGCGCACTGGTGACGACCCTACGCGGGAAGCGCGTGATCGGCAATCCGGAGGAAATCATCATCTTCTTGTCATTTTTCACCACGCGTTACCCTCGGCATTCCTAGGCATCTGGTTTCCCCTGGTAAATGCCGTTGGCATGGCTGGTGGCATCCCTCGCGAGCGATCAGAATCACCATGAGCACACCCAGCTGGCGTCTACCACTGTCCGCCCCGCCCAGGGTCCAGAACATCGGTGTCACCCTCAGCGTCGGGGCCTCGCCGCCGCGCAGCTACCATCGCCTGGGCTTCTGGTCGCTGCACCTCTACCGCTGGCGCGGCACCGTGTCGGTCGATGGAACGGTAGTCCCGGTGCTGCCCGGCCACGCCGGGATCTGCCCGATCGCCGAGACCGTCGCCTACCGCTTCGACACCCAGGAGCGCCACCTCTACGCGCATTTCCACGTCCAGGCCGACGCCGAGCCCGTGGCGATGCCCGCGCTGATCGACTGCGGCGAGCACTTCGAGCGCTTCCATGGCCTGCTGCACGGCGCGATCGGCTGGCCGCAAAGCGCCCCGGCCCAGGCCAGCGCGCGGCTGTGGGATGTGCTGTGGCAACTCTACCGCCT
>JACDEC010000539.1 GCA_013816645.1 Planctomycetota bacterium | reverse complement strand
CGGCATCAGGTCCTTGCTCTACCTGTTCCGCAGGGCCAGGGCCGCCGTCGTCAGACCCCGTCCCGCTGTCTGCGGTCCTGCATGAGACCCAAAAAATTCACGCCGTTGGCGGCGGTGTAGCCGGCGCGAGCCAGGACGCTGGAACCGTCCGCATTGGGCATGCCGTCTTCATTGCCGTTCTGAAAGCTGTTGGAGCCATCGCCGCAGATCCAGCCGAGGTATTCATAGCGGAATTCGATGTCGAAGAGGTTGTCTCCGTTGTTCCGGAGCCGGAGCTGGTAGGCGTTGACGCGATTGACTTTATTGCTGAAATAGCCGACGTCGTCCCAGGTGACGGTCACGATCTTATTGACAGTGTCGAGGTCCCAATAAATGCGATTCGAGCCCTGGGAGGTTCCGCCGGGCGAGACGAAGGACTGTTGAGGGCCGGTATCGGTGTCGGAAAAGTAGGGTGCGATGCGGGGAAAGGTGGCGTTGGCCTGGATCTGCTGAGGAACCATGCCGCCCCCGGCTTCCGAAACGAACGTCACGTTGCCGTGGCCATTGATGTACATGATGGTGTGGAGTTGACCGCCGAAGCGCAGGCCACCGGGGAAGACCGACGAGATGTCCACTGCGACCGATTCATCGAGCTTGTGGGGAAAGGCGCCCTCGCCGAATCCGCCGACGAAGTTGCCCGCGGTGGTGGTCGGCGGCGTGCCCAGATCGGTGATCAGGCTCGCAGACCATGCGGGAGACACGCACGCGAGAAGGGCGATGAGGCCGTGGGCGATGCGGATCAGGACGTGGGACATCGGAAAAACCTCGGGAGGTAGACGTTCTCGCCGTCGTGGAGTTCACGGCGATGTGCGGGGCGCAGTTAGAACCCCATGCGAGCGGGAGTCAAAGGGCAATGTCAGACAGTGGCCACCATGGAGCGGCTTGGCGCTTGAAATCTGGATCCTGCACATTTGGCGTGTTCCGTTTGGCACGGTCGAAGCGTCCGCGCCGGTCGACCTTGCTCCGCGCTGCCGGCAGGCCCTGGATTCGCGCGCTCGCCCTCTAGACTCCGCCCCTCCCCATAACCCCGCCCCCGCATCCGGAGCCCCCATGGCCATCAAGGTCCACTACGAGAAGACCGCCCCGATCGACCTCATCAAGGACAGCACCGTCGCGGTCATCGGCTACGGCAGCCAGGGCCACGCCCACGCGCAGAACCTGCGCGACAGCGGCATCAAGGTCCTGGTTGGCAACCACAATGCGACCAGCTCCAACGCCAAGCTGGCGCTCTCGCACGGCTTCCCGGTCGTGCCGCCCGCCGACGCGGTGCGCGCCGCCGACATCATCATGTGCCTGGTGCCCGACGAGTTCCTGCCCGAGGTCTACGAGGCCGACATCGCTCCGAACCTGCGGCCCGGCATGATGCTGATGGTGGCGCACGGCTTCAACATCCACTTCGGCTTCGTCAAGCCGCCCAAGACCATCGACGTCACCATGATCGCGCCCAAGGGCCCGGGCCACACCGTGCGCAGCGAATACGTCAAGGGCGGCGGCGTGCCCTGCCTGGTCGCGGTCAAGCAGAACGCCACCAAGAAAGCGCTGCAGCGCGCGCTGGCCTACGGCAACGCCATCGGCGGCGCCCGCGCCGGCATCATCGAGACCACCTTCAAGGACGAGACCGAGACCGATCTGTTCGGCGAGCAGACCGTGCTGTGCGGCGGCCTATCCGAACTGATCAAGACCGGCTTCGACGTGCTGACCAAGGCCGGCTACCCGCCGGAGATGGCCTACTTCGAGTGCATGCACGAGGTCAAGCTGATCGTCGACCTGATGTACCAGGGCGGCCTGAGCTACATGCGCTACTCGATCTCGAACACCGCTGAATTCGGCGATTACCACACCGGACCGAAGATCATCACCAAGCAGACCCGCAAGGCGATGGAGAAGGCGCTCAAGCAGATCCAGAACGGCAAGTTCGCCAAGACCTTCCGCGCCGAGTGCGCGAAGGGCAAGCCGAACATGAACAAGATCCGCAAGAAGGAAGCCAACCTGCCCATCGAGCAGACCGGCCGCAAGCTGCGCAAGATGATGAAGTGGATCGACGCGAAGGAGATCCAGAAGTAATCGCATCCATTTCGTCGGCCATGCCGGCGCTGACGGCGCGGGTGCGCCGAGATGCACAGACACCCCGGCCTCTGGTCGGGGTGTCTGCTTTGATACTGGCGCATGTGTGCCCGCTCGGTGGTGCGGATGCCGCAGTGTGGTCATCGCGGTGATGCGAGAGCGAGCCGCCAGTAAAAACGTGCCCATCTGAACGAAACGATGCTGCATTCGTTGACCTGACGTGGCGAGACTTTGCATCATTGACGGCAATGAAGCCCGCCGTAGAAAGCGCCTCCCAATATTCTCTCCTCCGTTTCGCAGTGGCTCAGCGCGAGCCGACTGGAGTCATGCATGCCGCTTTTCCCCAGCTGTCACTCGGGGCAATGGCGCGCAACGAATTGATTCGTGTACTCCGGACACTGCAACGGGCCTTGCGGTGTCTACGTCCCCACTAGGCCTTCATCCCTCTTGCCTGGGGCCTTGCATGACGTGTGTTCTCCTTCGCCGGTCGCTGTCCCTGGCCCTGCGGTCGCTGCTCTTCGCTGGCCTGCTGATGAGTGGTGGATTGCAGGCTGCCGTCCATGCGGAAGTCGACGCAGATCCGGTTCGAACCGCCACCGCGACCCTGACGCTGGCTGGCGATGAGGCGCCCGCGCGCGGCACCCTGTACCTCTGGCTCCCCACCGAGCTTCTGATCATCCCCCGATATTGCGCACGGGTGGTTAAGCGGCCTTGGCCCGCTGGAGTTCGAACTGGACGGGGCTGAGATTGCCGATCGTGGTGTGCTGACGGGTGCGGTTGTAGAAGACTTCGA
>JACDEC010000538.1 GCA_013816645.1 Planctomycetota bacterium | reverse complement strand
TACGTCGATCTCAACCCGATCCGCGCAAAGCAGGCGACGACGCCGGAATCGTCCCTGAATACCCGCGTCTTCGACCGCGTCGAAGCGCGCCAAGCGAGTCGCATCGCGGCCGGCGTGCGCGCGCTCACCACGGCCAGCGCGGATCCGATGCCAAGCGTCGCGGTCCCTGGTCCTCAAGCCGGATTGTGGATCGCGCCGATCGAGCACTGCACGCCCGGCAGCGACGCGGCGCAGGCTATGGCCCCCTGTCCGCTCAGCCTCGACACCTATCTCGAACTGGTCGACCAGACCGGTCGCATCGTATTTGCCCTGTTTCGCCCGCGCGTCCTCAGCAGGCAGCGCGGATCCGCCCAATTCGCTCGGCCCCCCAGCGCTTCGGCGTGAGTTCATTGAGGTCGGGCGTCGGCAGGCGGGCTCGCCGGCAGCGGCGCCAACGGATCAGCGTTGGGACGACATCGTCGAGGTAGTCCGATGGGTTGATCCGCGCGAGCCGGCAGGAGCGGATCACGCTCAGGCAGGCGGCGGCGCGCGGGCCTGCGCTCTCGGCGCCGAGGAAGAGCGAGTTCTTGCGGATGAGCGCGACCATGCGCAGGTCGCCCTCGGCGAGGTTGTTGTCGAGGCGAAGTTCGGGGTGATCAAGGAACTTGAGCAGATCGTGCCACTGATTGAGGAGGTAGCGCGATCCCTTACCGCACGGATGCCCGCCGCTTCCGGGATGCTTGCGATCGAGCGCGATCGCGAAGGCGCGGATACGGCCGACGATCGGCGCCGAGTAGGTGCGACGCAGCCGCAGGCGCTCCTCCAGCGACGCGCCCGCGGTGTCAGCGCGATTCTCGATCAGGTAGAGTTCGTGGATCAGTCCGACCATCTGCTTGGCGTCGTCATCGATCTCGTGGATCTGCGCGAACGGCCTACGCCCATGCGCCCAGCAGCCGGCCAGGCGCGCTCCGATCGCGATCGCACGACGCCAGCCCTTCCAGCCGTCGGTGATCAACCAGCGGAAGAATCCGGCGACGACCTCCGGCGCGTGCGCGTGGGTCTCGTCCGGCGCCCACCGGTACCAGGCCTGGGTGCCGTCAGTCACGGTGTAGATCGGCGTTCGTCGGCATTTTCGCCGCAGCGCCGGATCTCGGCAGCGCATGAGCGCGCCGTCGACGCCAACCACCGGCGCGTTGCGCAGGTCGGCACGGATCGTCTCGGCCATCGGTGCGAGCAGGTCGCCCATCGCCGCCACCGCCGCGTCGACCACCGATGACGACAGCCGGCAGCCGGACCGCGCCATGATCTCGAGCGTGCGGTTGGCCGGCAGCGCGTCCGCGAACTTGCCGATGACGATCGCCTGCACGGTCTGGTCGGCGAGCATGCCGCCATCGACGATGCGTTCGGGCACGGGGACGCCGGCGGTCGCGGCGCGGCCGTCGACATCCAGATCGCCGACCGAGCGGTAGCGCGCGTAGGTCACGCGCTCGATGAAGACTTCAGGCTTGGTGAACACCACTGTCTCGACCACCTGATCGCCGCAGCGGATCATTGCCGCGCCCGACGAGTCAAGGCGCTGCGTCTCGGGCACATCGATCACGCTGTCGCGGACTTCCAGGTTCGGAAACGTCGCACTGGGACGCTGGCGGCTACCCCGCTTGGCGGCGGCGGAGGCCGTCTGATCGACTGCGGTAGAAGGCGTCGACGCCGGCCCGGCCGGTGACGAATCGTCTGCGGCGGGAGCCGCTGACGTTGCCGGCGGCGGCGTCGCGCTCTGCGCGGCGCGATCCTCGGCGAGGAACGCTTCGATCTCCGCGATCAGTGACTGGTCGGTGGCCTGGATCCCGAGGATCTTTTCGGTGGCGCGGCCGAATCGGCCTCGAAGCAACCTCCGCAGATAGTGCTGAAGCTTGGCGATGGCTTCGTTCTGCTTGGCGATGGCTTCGTTCTGCTTGGCGATCTCGCCGTCGCGCTTGGCCAGCTCGGCCGTGAGCCTGTCGTTCTCAGCGCGCAGGCGATCGCTCTCGTCGTTCACGCGTGCGATTGTCGCGGCGCGACGAAAATCGCCAGGCTGACCACGTCGAATCAGCGCATCAGTGCGCGAGACGCTTGCGGAAGCGTGCAGATTTCACATCGATCCCCGCGAGCAGCAGATGCATGCGCGCCGGCGACAGCACGACACGGGTCGCTGACGGATCATCGACGGGGGGCAGCGCGAACGTGCCGGCGTCGAGCCGCTTGGCGCACAGCCAGTACCCGCCCTCGTCCCACACCAGCACCTTCAGCCGCCGGCGATCGCGGCCGACGAACACGAAGCAGTCGCCCGAGCGCGGATCGCTGCCGAGTTCACCTATCACCATCGACGCCAACGTGTCGATGCCCCGACGCATGTCGGTGGCCGCGCGCGCCAGGAAGATCCGACGCGAGGACGAGAAGCTCAGCATCGACGCCCGCGAATCCGCAGTACCGCCTCCACCACCGCCTGGACCACGGCCGGCGAGCTCGACGACGAGAAGCCGAGGCGGGTACCGTCGATCAGATCCACGACTACCCGGCGATGACGGTCAGGACGGCCACGACGCCGCCGGCCAACCTCGACCAACACGAATCCCGCTCGCGCCATGATGCCTCCGGCCGGCGATCATGCCGATTGATCGAGCGGCTGGCAAACGGGCGAGACAGGGCAGATACAGAGCTACCGGGGCATCATCGCGACGAGCGATGATCTCGACTGCCAGGCGACGGACGCCAGGAAAGGGCGACGCCTCCATGTCAGCATGAAGGATGGCGAGGTGAGTGGCATCGCCTGCTTCGTGGACCTCCTGGGCCGCCCGCGCTGCAATCCATGAGTCGCGCCCTCGCAAGCCCGATCGGATGCGCCGCGCATCGCCCGGAAGCGCCTGCGCGAGCAACGTCCAGC
>JACDEC010000537.1 GCA_013816645.1 Planctomycetota bacterium | reverse complement strand
ATCGACGCCATGGAATCGCACCGCGCCGCCGCCGAACCCTCGCCGCGCATCCGCGCCGCGCAGGCCCACGCCTTGGCGCGGCTGGGTCGCGAGGTCCCGGTGGCGGAACTGGCGCACGCCGCCGGCCTCTCGGCGAGCCGCTTCCACGATCGCTTCGTCGCCGAAGTCGGCGAGACGCCGGCGGATTGGGCCCGCCGTCAGCGCATCGTCGAAGCCAAGCGCTTGTTGTCGCTCAGCGCCAAGCCGATCACCGCCCTGGCGTTGGCGCTCGGATTCCCGTCGAGCCAATATTTCGCCACCGTGTTCCGCCGCTACACCGGCCTGACACCACGGCAGTACCGTGAGCGGTCGTTGTCGCCGGATGCACCGCGGGCGGGCGAATGACCACGGCTCTACACCGGGTCGTTTCAGACCGGAGGCATCACCGTTGAATGCTGCCGGGTCAACGATCGCGGCGGCGTCGGGGCCCCTACTATGCCCGGTGCTGGCAGGTTGATCGCCAAGGATGTGCGAAACCGCAGCATGCACGCTGGTCGGGTGCAGAGTCGGAATGGTTTGTTCAATGGAGATGGTGACATGGGACAGGCAGGACAGGTTTTCCATATCTGGAAGTTCGGCGACGAGTGGGAAGTCCGCGACGGCGACAATCGCGAGGTCATCGCGGTGTTCGACGACGACGAATCCGCCGTCGACTGGTGCAAGCAGGTGGCCCGCGAACTCGACTTCGCCACCGCCCGCATCTGCTGCTGGGAACAGTTCGACGGGGAGCTCGCGTGAGCGCTACCGCCCCCGCGCCCCGCAGTTGGATGTGGCGACCGCGCGCGCCGGTCTCGGGGGGCATGGGACCTCGCACCGCGATCGCCATCGCTGCCCTGCTCTTCCTGGCCGCAGCCATCGCGGGCGGCGCCTACGCGATTTCGGGCCCGCGCGCCCATCCCTTGAGCGCTGACACCCTGTGGTTGGCCTTCGGCTGGGCCGCACAGGCCCTGTTCACCGCGCGTTTCCTGGTGCAATGGCTGGCCGCCGAGCGCGCCGGCGCAGCGGTGGTGCCGCCGGCGTTCTGGTGGTTGAGCCTGTGCGGGGGCGTGGCTCTCGGCATCTACTTCCTCAAGCGCCACGATCCCGTCGGGGTGGTCGGTCAGATGGCGCCGGTGGCGATCTACGTGCGCAACCTCTTCCTGCACTACCGCAAGCAGAAGGCCGACGCCGGCATCGGGGCGACTCCGGCCCGCGCCTGACCTGGACGCCCGGTGACCCGGCGTGGAGCTCGGATCTCATCGCCAGAGGCGCCCGTCATGCGGAGACGAGGCGCCCTCGGAGGGTGGGGCCGAACGGACCCATCGTCTGAACAGGTTCTTCATGCAGCACCACGCCTGGTTGAAACCAGCCGCCTGATCAGCACAGTGGCCGTCCCCCGGACTGTGCATGGACCCTGTTCTCAGCGTCATCCAACGTTTCTTCCGCGAGCCGTCGCCGCTTTCCAAGACGCGTGGGCAGCTGCGCGGTCAGCTTGCTGCGGCGCTCGAGCTCACGGCCGACGAAGCGGAACAGCTGGTCCAGGATCTCATCGACGGCGGCTTCCTGCACGCAGGCACCACGCGCTACCGCCACACCGGCGCTGGGATCGTCGCCGACGAGCCGATGGCGTGGAACGATGAGGAAAGCGGCTTCATCGCCGGCGACCAGGTCGTCGCCGGTTGACGCTGTCCTCGCGTGCGCCAGCCGAGCGCAGTATTGCGCAATCCCCTGTGGCGGGCACCCTGGCGCGCATGCGCACAGCCCTCGCTCTCGTCGTGGTCCTCGTCCTCTGCACGGGTTGCGCCGACAAGGAGGCGGAGAAGCGCGCTGAGCAGCAGCGCGTCGATCAGGTCATCCAGCAGAAGATCGATGAACGCGTCGCCGAGGAGGTCCGCGCAGCGCTCGCCTCGGAGGTGCCGCGCGCGGTGGCCTCGGCGATCGCCGAAGAGAAGCGCAAGGCCGCCGAGTACTACGCGCAGCAGCAGGCTCAGAAGGCGGCTGCCGCCGCAGCGGCCAAGCCGGCTCCGGCCATCAGCGCTCCGAAGAAGAAGACCACCGCGCCCGTGCGCTGAGTCGGCCTGCTGCTGAGCTAATTTCCCGGCTTGGGCGCGACGCGGAACAGCGGGCGCATGCTCAAGATGTCGAGGCACTGGATGGCACGTTCATCCGGCCCGATCAGGGTGATCGTCTTGTCGCCAGTCTTGGCGTAGTGCCCGTGCAGCCGGTAGAGGCCGGCGAAGAAGGTCGAATTGACGCGTGTGCCGAGCTTGCTCAGGTCGACGTCGACGCGCGCGAAGGGCCCGGGCCAGCGGCTGACGATCAGCTGCGCCCAATCGTGGTCCTTGCCGCTGGCGTCGAAGTCGCGGTGGAGGTGGATGGCCAGCACATCGCCGATGACCTCGGCGGCCCAGGCGGACTTGGCGGAAGAATCACTGGGCATCGGCGGCAACCCTGGTGGATACTGCGGAGAAATCACGCGCAATCCATTCGTAGGCGCACTCCCGCACCGTTCGCCGTCATCCGAAGGCCGGTGGGTCGACATCCAGCCGGTAGAAGGCTTCGTCGCGATAGAGGTCCGACCCGACCCAGTACCAGACCTCGTAGCGCAGCACGTAGACCCCCGGGTCCGAGAAGTACGCCCAGGTGTCGGTGGCATAGGGATCGTCGATCGTCACCACCGCCCCGGAGGGGGCGCTGGCCACCGACCAGGCGACCGCATCGACGTCGGCATCGCCGTGCTCGCCGACCTCCCCGGAGATCACCAGCCCCGATCCGGCCGTGGGGTAGTCATCGCTGGAGAAGGCGATCGTCACCGACCCCGACCAATGATGCGGATGGCAGCCGCTCAGCAGCAGGACCGCTAACGTAGCGAAACCGAGCAGGGCA
>JACDEC010000536.1 GCA_013816645.1 Planctomycetota bacterium | reverse complement strand
CTTCCGGACTTCCGGACCTGTCTTCCGTTGCCCGTTCAATCTCCCCCCCTTCCCCTGACGAGTACCTCCGCGAGGACGTAAGTGGAGCGTGCGCGCAGCAGCCAAGGAAACGATGGCCGGTCAACCCCTCAACATCCTGCTCGTCGAGCACAGCAGTGAGGACGCAACTCTGGTGCAGGACCAGTTGGGCGACCGGCTGGGCCAGGAATTCAGCCTGCTGCGCTGCGAGCGTCTCGACGACGCCCTGCGCTGCATCGACCGCCAATCCATCGATGTCGTCCTGCTCGACCTGTCGCTCCCGGACAGTTCCGGCCTCGCCACCTTCACCGGACTGCGCGAGAAGGCCTCGGGGATGCCGATCGTGGTGTTGACCGGGCGCGAAGACCTCGACCTGGCGTCGGAGGTCATGCAGAACGGTGCCCAGGATTTCCTGCCCAAGGCGGCGATCACCGGCGGGCAGCTCGCGCGCACCATCCGCTATGCGATGCAGCGCAAGATCTGGGAGGAGACCCTCCGCACGCGCGAGGAGCATCTCACCACGATCGAGAAGACCGAGGCGATCGCCCGGCTCAGCGGCGGGCTCGCCCACAGCTACAACAACATCCTCACCGCCATCATCGGCTATTGCGAACTGCTGACGCCGCTGGTCGCCAACGATCCCACCGCCGTGCGCGCCACTGCAGCGGTATTCGACGCGGCGCAGCGCGCAGCTGGCCTGGCCCGCCAGCTCATGGCGTTCTGTCACCGCCAGCCCCTGCGGGTGGCCCCTGCGGCGATCGCCGAACTGATCGCCGCCAGCGAGGGGCCGCTGCGCGATGCCCTGGCGCCATCGGTCGAATTGGTGCTCACCCTCGACCCTGCGGCAGGCAACGTGCTCGCCGACCAGTCACGCATCGACGAAATGCTGCTCGACCTCGCCTTCAGCGCCCGCGACGCCATGCCCCAGGGCGGGCAGGTGCGCATCGGAGTCGCTTGCCGCGATCTCCGCGCGCCGCTCGCGGGTACGCCGGATGCTGTGCCACCGGGAAGCTACGCCGTCCTGACGGTCTCCGACACCCGGCCGGTGGTCGCGCCCGACGTCCTGGCCCACGCCTTCGACCCGTCCTTCACCACCAAGGACCACGCGTTGAACGCGGGCCTGGGATTGGCGACGGTGCACACCTCGGTCAAGCAGCACGGCGGCGCGCTCCAGGCCGACAGTCGGGTCGGCGAAGGCACCACCGTCTCGATCTGGCTGCCGCGCCTGGTCGATCCCCGACCCGCCCAGGACAGCCCGGGAGCCCGCCACGCCAGCGTGCACGGTCTCGAGAGCATCCTGATCGTCGAGGACGATCCGCAGATCTGCGCGGTGCTGGGCGAGTCGCTGAGCGCGCACGGCTATCGCATCCTGCTCGCCAGCGCCGGGACGGAGGCGCTGCAGATCCTCTCGACCGCGGTTCCCGCGGTCCAACTGGTGGTCACCGACGTCGACATGCCGGGGATCAACGGCTACGAACTCGCGCGCCGGTTGCGCCAGCTGCGCCCCGACGTGCGCATCATCTTCATCTCCGGCCATGCCGAGCAGGAACGCCCCGCCGGCGATCCCATGGTTTCGGCCTACCTGCCCAAGCCGTTCAGTGCCCTGACTCTGGCCAATGCCATCCGCGACGCGCTCAAACGCGGGTGAGCGCGCTGCTCGCGGTTGTTGCGACCTGACCCTGCCGACATTGCCAGCGAGATCCCGCCCACCTAGGATGCACGCATTCCCCGGCAGCTCGTCCAGATGGTCCGGACGCGCGATGACACCAGGCCCGATGCCGCGGGCACGACGGATTGGCGGGAGCGATTATGCTGGTGCGCGATGTCATGACCCACGATCCGGTGTGCTGCACGCCGGAGACCGCCCTGGACAAGGTCGCCAGGCTGATGGTCGAATACGACTGCGGATCGATCCCGGTGATCAAGAACGAGGACGACTACCGGCCGACCGGGGTCATCACCGATCGCGATATCGTCGTGCGCTGCGTCGCCGAGGGAAAAAATCCCCTCAATCTGGTCGCCAACGACTGCATGTCGAACTCGTGCGTGACCGTCAGCCCGGAAGCGACGATCGACGACTGCTGCAAGGTGATGGAAGCCTACCAGGTACGCCGCGTGATGGTGGTCGATGCCCAGGGCGAACTGGTGGGACTGGTGGCCCAAGCCGACATCGCTGGCGCGGTGCCCGACGAAGAGATCGCTGAAGTCGTCAAGGAGATCTCCCAGCCGAGCTATGCGCTCGAGGAACTCCGCGACTACACCGCGAACGATGCGACGTTCGAAGCTCCGAATCGCCGATCCTGATCCCAGCCTGAGCTTGGTTGGTCCAATGGTCATTTGATTTTTCACGATCGCCGACGCGATCGAAAGGATTGCAATGGATATGCGTCATTCTGCGAAGCGCGCTCTCGTGCTCGTCCCTTCCCTCCTGCTGCTGGCGGCCTGTGGCGAAGCGAGCCGCGGCCAGGCCCGCGGCGCTCCGGCTCCGGCTGTACGTGGTGGCGCGACGCAGGCGCGTACGATGCCGAGCCAGGTTCCGCCCTCGGCCGAACCGGCATCAGAGCGCAGCGTCGGTGACAGCGACGTGAGCGGATCCTCTGCGGGCATGTCCAGCAATCCTGCCGAGAACACCGGCTTCGAATCCCCGGCCGAACCCGAGGAGAACCAGGGCCTGGCCGCCCCAGCAGCAAACCAGAGCCGCTCGCACGTCGACCAGACCGAGCAGCTCGAGCAGGACGGCGCCGCGCTGGACGAACAGGTGACGACAGACGTTGAACAGTCAGCCCCGGCTGCCGACCAGCCGGAGCCAGGCACTGAACCTGTCGCCGATGGCTCCGCTCAGATCGCCCAGGAAACCGAGCCAGCGACGCCAGCCACGGCGACTGCCGATCCGGC
>JACDEC010000535.1 GCA_013816645.1 Planctomycetota bacterium | reverse complement strand
ACCTGATCGAGCGTGGACTCGCCTTTCGCACCGATGCGGTGGTGCTGCGGCGCCCGTCGTGGATGCCCTGAGACGGGGGTCGGGGGATGGGGGTCGGGGGTCGAAATAGCACCACACGCGCGCTGGCCTTTGAATGCGAGATCGACGTGGTTCTACGCCTGCGCCGGACCCCAAACCCCGGCCCCCAGCCCCCGTCAGTCCGCGTAGGTGTAGACGCCGGCCTGGCCCTTGGTCTCGGAGACTTCGACGCGCAGCTGGTGCACGGCGACACGGCCGAAGGTGGCGCGCAGTTCCTCGAGCAGGCTCTTGCCGATCCAGCCGGCGAAGTTCTCGGCCGAGGTGTTGTTGATGGGCAGGACGATGATCTCGTCGGTCGGCGCGAGGTAACGGCAGTCCTTGTAGGTGACCTCGGTGTGGCCGTCGTCGCGGTGACGGTAGCGCAGCACCGGGTGCTGGCCGGGAACCAGCCAATGCTCGTCGAGGCCGTCGCAGATCCGGCGGATGATCGGCTTTACCTGCTTGAAATCGATGACCAGGCCGTGCTCGGACAGGCTGCCGTCGACTTCGCACACGACCTGATAGTTGTGCCCATGCAGCCGTTCCTTCGACCCGTCGGGGAAGATGAGGAAGTGGGCGCAGGAGAACTTCAGGTACTCCTTTTCGATGAGGATCGACCAGCGTTCCATATCAGGACGTTAGCCCGCGACCGGGCCGGGGCCAGGGGCCGAGCCACGGGGGCCGGGAGTCGGGGGTCGGGGGTCGGACGCACGCGTGGGTATCCGACTCGCCGCGCGCCGTAGGCGCGATCCTCCGACCCCTGACCCCTGGCCCCACCCCCTATCTCGAGGTTCCCGTCCAGATTTACTGACATGCATGAGTCAGTCCGTGAAGCAGATGTTCGGCCGCATCGCGTGCCGCTACGACCTGCTCAATCGCCTGCTCTCGGCGCGGCGCGATGTCGGTTGGCGGTCCAAGGCCCTGGCCTTGATCGATGGGCGACCCGAGCGGGTGCTCGACCTGGCCTGCGGAACCTTCGATCTGGCGCTTCAGGCACTGGCGGCGGGCAAGGCGGCGAGCGTCCACGGCTGCGACTTCTCCCATCCCATGCTGGTCGCTGGTCGAGGCAAGATCGCCGGTCGCGGGATCAGCGCCACGGTCGGCGACGCGCTCGCCCTGCCCTACGCCGATGGCAGTTTCGACGCGGCGATGTGCGCCTACGGCTGGCGAAATTTCGATGATCCAGCGGCAGCCTTGCGCGAACTGCGCCGGGTGCTGGTCCCGGATGGACAGCTGCTGATCCTCGAGTTCTTCCGGCCGAGTACCCTGTGGACGCGGACGTTCTACGCGACCTTCGGGCGGATCGCGCCCTTGGCCGGGGCGCTGATCGCGCGCGACGCCGGCGCCTACCGCTACCTGCACGACAGCGTCCAGGGCTTCCTCGATCCCGACCAGGCGCGCGACCTGTTGACCGCGCAGGGATTCACCGGCCTGCGCGCGTCAACCTGCTTCGGCGGCGTCAGCCATGCGCTGTGGGCGCGACGCTCGCCCTGAGCAGGGCATTGGCGGGCTGAACCGGACGCATACAAGCCACCATGCTCATCCTGCTGGTACGCATCGGTTTCGTGATCCTGGCGGTCGTCATCGGCCTGGGCAGCGGACAGTACTTCTACCGTTCGCTGGCCGACAGCCTGCCCGGCTGGTTCGGTGGAGCGATGGGCTTCGGCATCGCCATCACGCTGATCGCCGCAGAGCACGCCTTCCGCCGCCGCTTCACCCGCAGCCTGGTCGCCTTCCTGATCGGCCTGGGCGCCGGTCTGACGCTCGCCTTCCTGACGCTGTCGGTGCTGCGCCTGGTGCTGCAGGACGAGGACCTCTATCGCAATCTCGACGTGCCGATCGCGGTGATCATCACCTACCTCGTGCTGATCACCGTGCTGCGTGGCGCGGATCGCTTCCGCCTGGTGGTGCCGTTTGTCGAATTCCGCTCGGAGCGTCAGGACGCCGGCAGCCTGATCGTCGACGCCGACGTGCTCGCCGATGGTCGGTTGATCGGCCTGATGCGCGCAGGTTTGTTTTCCCAGCCGATCCTGGTCCATCGCCGGGTCCTCGCCCAGTGCGAAGCCAATGCCGCCAACGCCGAACCCGCATTGGCGGCGCGCGGGCGTCGTCAGCTCGACGGCCTCGCCGAACTGCGCGCCCTGGGCCGGCCGAGCGTCGAAATCGATGAGACCGAGATCCCCAACGCCACCGCGCTCGAGGATGTGCTGACCGGCCTGGCCCGGCTCGAAGGCGGTCGCTTGGTGGTGGGCAACCACGATCTCTACCGCCGCGCGGTCGCCGAGGGCATCCAGGCGCTCGACCTCAATGGCCTGGCCGGCACCTTCTCGACCCCGGTGCGCGCAGGCGAGAACCTGTCGGTGCTGATTGAGAAGCCCGGCGAAGGCCGCGGCCAGGGCATCGGTTTCCTCGACGATGGCAGCATGATCGTGGTCGCCGAAGGCGCGGATCGCGTCGGCCAGCGCGTCCCCTGCACGGTGCTGCGCCTGCACGCCACCGCCAATGGGCGCATGGTGTTCTGCGAGATCAAGAAGGGCTGACGGGACGGGGGCCGGGGGTCAGGGGTCCGGGGCCGGTCGCGCGCCGCACGTCCAACGCATCCCCAGGGTCCAGCGCCGCATCCCTGGTTTTTCCCGATGAACGCCTAATCATCGCCGGCCGCGTCGGTGCCAACGTGCCGACCCCCACCCCCTGCCCCCCCGGCCCCCGTCCCACCCAGGTTTCCGTGCTCACCGAACTCGCCGCCACCGACCACGCTCTCGCCGACCTGTTGGCCGCGACCCACCACCGCTTCCAGCGCCTGGTCGAGGAAGCCGAGCTCAAGGCCCGGCCCTTCTACCGCGAGCGGCTCGGTCGC